>QIAK01000206.1 GCA_003225515.1 Acidobacteriota bacterium
CACTGCTGGCGCACATCATCCCCATGCGCCGCTGCAATCTCGCCTGCACGTACTGCAACGAGTTCGATGATTTTTCAAAGCCGGTGCCTCTCGATGAAATGTACCGCCGCATCGACAAACTAGGATCGTTGGGCACAGCGGTGGTCACAATTTCGGGCGGCGAGCCGCTCATGCATCCCGAACTCGACGATGTCATCCGCCGGATCCGCGCTAACGGGATGATCGCCGGACTGATCACCAATGGCTATCTGCTGGTAGCCGAGCGCATCCAGCGGCTCAATCGCGCCGGACTCGAGTGGCTGCAAATTTCCATCGACAACGTGAATCCCGACGAAGTCTCGAAGAAGAGCCTAAAGGTTCTCGACAAAAAATTGCAGTTGCTGGCCGAGCACGCCGATTTTCACGTGAATATTAATTCAGTGGTGGGTGCCGGCATTTCGCATCCCCAGGACGCGCTGACCATTGGCCGACGCGCAGTTGCACTCGGCTTCACTTCGACGATTGGCATTATTCACGACGGCAGCGGACAGTTGCAGCCGCTGGGCGACGAAGAGCGCCGCATCTATCACGAAATGCAGGCGCTCGAAAAGAGCAGCTTCACCCGCATTCACACATTTCAGGACAATATTGCCAAGGGCCAGCCCAATGATTGGCGCTGCCGCGCCGGCGGACGCTATCTTTACATCTGCGAAGACGGACTCGTGCATTATTGCTCGCAGCAGCGCGGCTATCCCGGAGTCCCCCTCGCCACGTACACGCGCGATGATCTCCGCCGCGAATATCTCACCGAGAAATCCTGCGCTCCGCACTGCACCGTGTCATGCGTGCACCAGGTTTCTATCTTCGATTCCTGGCGCGCACCGCAGGAACCGGCCCCGCCAAGCTCGCAGGATCTCGCCGCTGACGAACTCGTGCAAATCAAATAGCAGTTAGCAATTGGCACTTGGGGCATCTAGTCGAGTGAGCCCCGTAGAATGACCTCTCATCCTCGACGGCCAAATGCTAACCAAGAATTGCGAAGTGCCGATTTCTACTTCTTCGGCTGCGCGCTAGGCGGCAGGATTCCGTTCAGCCGCAGATACATCGCGGCCGCTCCGTAGTGATCCGCCCAACTGCTGGCCAGGCCTAATGCCGCCATGGCGCGGGGAAACTGACGCCCGCCGAACAGTTCCACGGTGTCGCCCAATTTTGAATCATCCATTTTGCTCAACGCCTCACTGCAGAAGCTGTACGAGGCTTTCACGGCAGCCAGCAGCTGATCTTTCGGCTGGCTCTCTTTGATTTCTTCGACCTTGGGTGCGGGAACGTCCGCCGCTTTCGAGCATAGAGAATTGTTCGACTCAGCGATGTGTACCACCAGGTGCGCAAACGGAATCTGATCGGGCGTAGGTTTGTAGGAAAATTTGTCCGCCGGCATCGCCTCGATAGCTCCCTCGACGTTGTGTTGCGAACGTTGCAGAAGAATGCGGAGTGAAGCACTGACTGGATCTTTGGTCGGTCCCTGAGGCGGGGCAGCCGGCGTTTTCGCACCTGAAGTCGCAGATGGCGATTGGGCAAGCGCTAGCGTCGCACAAGCGCAAAGACAGAGGACGGCAAAAGTGCATTTCATAAAAACCTCCTGAGGAATTCAAGCATATACCGTGAGGGATGAGCAGGTCACCTGGTCCGAACTGGAGTAGTGGGTGACTCTGAAATCCTTTCTTGAATGAGTCGTCCCGAACCCCCGCGTTTTCACCAGCGGGCGGAGGGATCTCGCGCGCATCACCCGTGTCGCGCGGGTTAAAGCACGGTGCTTTGCTCGCGCTCATGAAACCGCTCATGAAACAATGACGCGATGCCCAACCACGCTTCATCCATTCCCGATTTTTTATACGGCACCGCCTGGAAGGAAGACCTCAGCGCCGCCCTCACAGAGCTTGCGCTGCGCACCGGTTTTCGCGGCTTAGACACGGCGAACCAGCGCCGTCATTACTTCGAAGCGGGAGTGGGCGAAGGCCTGAGCGCGGCCTATCGCGCAGGTGTGGTGACCCGCAATGATCTTTTTCTGCAGACGAAATTCACATACCAGCGTGGACAGGACCATCGGCTCCCCTACGATCCCGCGGCACGCCTTGCTATTCAGGTCGCTCAGTCATTAGCCAGTTCGCTAGATCATCTCGGCACCGACTACGTCGACAGTTACGTGCTGCACGGACCGTCCTCGGGATATGACTGGGGCGATGCCGATGTCGAAGTCTGGGAGGCTATGCAGAAAGAACGCGACGCTGGACGCGCGCACCGGCTCGGCATAAGCAATATTTCGCTACGCCAGCTTGAACAAATGAAAGCCGCTCAGAGCGAACTCCCGGCCTTCGTGCAGAACCGCTGCTTTGCCCGCCTCGGCTGGGATCGCGAAATAAGATCGTTCTGCCGTCAGCACAACATTACCTATCAGGGATTTTCGTTGCTCACCGCGAATCCGGAAGTGCTACAGCATCCTCAACTGATCGCGCTCGCGGCAAAACTGAACGCCACTCCGGCGCAAGTCGTCTTCAGCTTCGCCCACTCGCTCGGAATGGTGCCTCTGACCGGCACTTCCAGCGCCGAGCACATGAAGCAGGATTTGGACAGCGTCAATCTCACGCTTCCGGAAGAACTCGTGCGCGGTATAGAGTCGATCGCCGGATAAAAAGGGTATAAGTCTACGAAAACCCGCCAGCCAGGGCCGCGCCCAACAGCGAGAACAGTGCCCACCAGCCGAACACAATGCCGAATGAAGTTCCGCGTTTCACTTTGCTGACGCAGGTAAAGCCGATCGCAGTCAGGACGAGCGTCCAGATCATGAAGATATCCAGCGCAGATGCGATGCTGTACAGGAACACATTGTCCGCGGGATTGAGAAAGTAACCGGGATTCGTGGCCACGGGATTCTGGAATGAAAATGAATCGGGGCTCATGCCGGCGACCAGCGACAGCAGCGCGAGCAGACTCTTGACCATGAGCGGTAGCGCGGAATAAATCACAATCGCAAGCGAAACTTTGAACGAAACGTCCACGCCAGCGGCGAACTTGAATGTCGCAAATAGGGCCGTCGTGATGATCAGCCAGATGATGAGAGTGATGACCGGGAAGGCATAGGAGATGATCTGGGTAAACTTCGCCCCGCCTTGCAGCTGCTGCTCGCGCTGCTCCGCAGGAAGTTGCTCAAGGCGAGCCTGCGCCTTGGGTTGAGCCTGCATCTGGTTCTCCATTATTTTGCGGAAGCCTATTTTCTGGCCTGCGGTGTAAACGAAGACAGATGACACGACAATCATCAGCAAGAAAGGCGCCCACCAACTCGCGTTTCGCCGCAGGTCAGTGAAAGTTTTCGAGGGCGCAATGAACGTGTTAACAATCCGCGCACCCTCGGAAAGAGCTGCAGGTTCGGGGGTGGGAATAGACGATGCGGGCAAGACTGGAGCAGCAGCCATGAGAGCCTCCGGCTAAAGATCGAGGGAATTCTAGACGGGAGAGAGGCCTTAGGCAAGCGAGGTGCTCGCGCAGTTGCACCGCCATCGCGCTTGATCGGGGATTGTGCTGCCCGGGTAAGATGGTGTCGAATCGCCGAGCTTGCGCCCGCTGCTGCTTTTGGATTTGCGGCAGAACGCGTGGCCGGTGCCGTTGGACGTCTGCCCTTTGCATTGCGTATCGGATTACCGGCGCTATTGGTTTTGCCCTACGTCGTCATCGCGAGCACGGAACACACATTCCGCTGGCAATGGTTTGGTTTATACACAGCGCTGCCGGTCGCCATGGCATGGCTCCTCGCGAGAGCGGCAGTGGCCGATCCAGAACAGCGTGGCACGTGGCGAGACGCGCTGATTCTTCTCGTGTTGGGAGTGTCGGTTGACCTGCGCTGGTTCGACGCGGCGTGGCCTGCCGGGTTGCGGGGATTCGGCAATCTGCTGCTCGTCGATGCAGGCCTTTACGGGTTCCTCGCCATTCGTCTGCTGAGCGGAACCGGATTCGACTTCCATTTCCGCTGGAGCGATTTGAAAATCGGAATGCGCGAGCTCGCCTTCTTTACTCCCGTGGTGCTCGCTTTGGGGCTCGCGCTCGGTTTTCTCAATCCGCATGCCAACCTGCCCACATGGGGTAGAGCCGCGCTCACCTGGGCGGGTATTTTTGTATTTGTCGCTGTGCCGGAGGAGCTTTTCTTTCGCGCCTGGGTACAAAAT
>QIAK01000207.1 GCA_003225515.1 Acidobacteriota bacterium
TCTTCAAATTCACTCTGCTGGCAGTCCTCGTCCTGACGTTGCCCTTCGCGGTCCAGTGTCAAACGGTTACTTCTTTCGAAGGCATTGACGCGACCATGGTTTCGACGCCGGGATATGACGTCGATCCTAACGGCGCGGTAGGCACGCTGCAGTACATGGAGTGGGTAAATACGTTTTATCAAGCATACGACAAGAAATCATTCGCGCCGGTGTGGTCGAGTCCGCAGACCGCGGACACGCCCTGGAGAGCCAGCAACATGTCGAACTGTTATGGCGCGGGCGGAGGGGACGGGGTCATCACGTTCGACCGATTGGCATCGCGCTGGGTCATTGCCCGGCGCGGTACGCCTTCGAGCAACACGTATTACTACTGCATTGCGGTTTCGAACACTGACGATCTCCATTCCGCGACCCTGTCGTGGCACACCTACCAGATCGCGTTGAACTCGGTGCTGGGCCGGCAGTTGGAGCGACGCTTATTACGTGAGCTTCAATCTGCAGGATGTGGATAACCAATACCAAAACATTGGAGTGGTCGCGTGCGCGCTCGATCGTACGAACATGCTTGTGGGAGGCACGGCCCGCACCATGCAGTGTTTCAGTGATCCCAATCCGATTCCGTTGACGGGGGCCTTGTATCTGAAACACAGCCTGATACCGGCAGACGTGGATAGCACTACAGCACCTCCTTCGGGCCGGCATGAGTATTTCTTGAGCATTCAGAACCCGCCGAATGATGGGGTGACGACGACATCGACCAAATTGAATCTCTGGAATTTTCATGTGAATTGGACTACGCCCACGCTATCGACATTCGTCAAATCACAGATCACCGTCTCCAGCTACGAGCCGGGATGTTATGACGTGCTGCAAGTTGCGAATACCTTTTGTGTGAGCGAGCCTTCGAGCAGCAGCACGCACAATTATGTCGATTCCGTGGGCGATCGCCTGATGCCGCGCCTGGCGTATCGAAATTTCGGCACCTATCAGTCATTCCTGATCGGGCAGACCGTGCAGGTGGCGGCGGGAACGAATCAGCAGACTGGAATCCGGTGGTATGAGTTGCGCGGCTCCGGGAATCCCACGTTATTTCAAAGCGGCAACCGCTTTATGCCCAGCATCGCGCAAGACAAAGTCGGGAATGCTGCGGCGGGTTACAGCGTCTCGGGCAGCAATACTCATCCCGGCTTTCGAGCAGCCTATTGGAGCCTGCCCAGCAAAACCGTGCCGGCCGAGATCAATCTGAAGAGCGGGATTGGGGACGAGGAAAATTCCAGCCATTACGGAGATTACACAAGCATGACGGTTGATCCGGTAGATGGCTGCACGTTCTGGTACGTGAACCAGTACTACAACGTGAACGAGATTGGAAATGCAATCAACTGGGACACGCGAATTGCCCACTTCAAACTATCGACCTGCCAGTAGAAACTCAATTTAACTGAGAGATCACCCGAGCTATTTGCAATATTGAATGATGTCGGCAGCGATCTGCTGTGCTCCGCTGGAAAAACTTGGGATGTCGTGCTGCACGCCCGCCAGGCAAGCATATCGGGGCGAGGGCGAAGAGGAAGACGGCGCAACCAGGCCTTCCCAGGTAGTGCCTTGAGGAACTGCGTTACTCGTATCATTCTCGGCGAACAGCTGCTTCATGATCGTGTTGGGAATGGCCACGGTCTGGCTTCCGCCGGAATACAAAATGCTGTCCGACAGAAATAACGCGGAAGCGTTTGCTCCGGGGTTTCCGTTGAGAGCATCGCTACAAGGAGTAGGTGTGGTTGCGCCGGGACCCTGGTAGGCTTCGTCGATGATTTTGGCATCCGCGGATTCGTAGCAGAGATTCGCATTGTTGTTTGAGCTCGGGCAGATGTTTCCCTGCAGGCTCGAACTGCAGGGTTGGCAGCCCTGGTCGATGCGCGACATCACAGGACCGCTGGTCGGCTCGATCATCGCAAGTTCCGAGCCCAATCCATATTCGTAGACAGCGTACGCCAGCACCGATGATCCTCCGCTGTTCCCCGTAGCACACATGGGCGCGCTGGTGCCGGATGCGGCATTTGGGTTGATCATCGTCGGATTGTGATAAACCCAGTCGGCGACGGTCGCGTAGCGGCAAGCCAATCGGCGAACTCCGCCTGGACCTGTTAACCATCCGCGCGGGGTGGAACCCTGGTCAAAGGGTGCGCCGAAAGAGACCTGCACTGTGTTGTATCCGGCATTCAGGACGTCTCCGACCGTGGTGCTTCCATCCGTGTAGCCCGTGTTGGGATCTTCATACAGCCCGCTGCCTCCGGTGCCAACGCCAAATAGGACGGTGCCGATCGGAGCGGCCGAGGGCGTGTAGACCTTTAAATAAGCAGAGAAGTTCGCGACTCCAGGACAAGCGATTTGGAGCTGAAGGCAATTCCCGCTGGGCAGCCCACCCGAAGGACAGTTTGGGAACTGCGTCGTCCCCACTACGCTGCCTAAAGGATCGGTGGCCTGCACCGTCAGGGTTGTCGACGCGGGATGGCTTGAGTCGGCCTGCGCGGTCGCGGTGATGGTGACCGTGGCAGGAGACGGCACGCTGTTCGGCGCGATATAAAGTCCGGTCTTAGCATCAATGGTGCCGCTGGATGCGCTCCACGTAAGATTCTGATTCGTTGAGCCGGTCACGCTCGCGGCGTATTGCCAGTTGGCGCCGACGCCGATCGCCGCCGGGGGCGCACCTGTGATGGTGACAGTCACCTGCTGACCTCCGCCACCGGTGTTGGAGTGGGAGCCTCCGCACGCCGCAAGCAGGACCAGACCCAAAATTACGATCGCTTTATACCAGACCCGACACTCAGAAATTCGCAAAGGACACCTGTCAAAAGAAGATGGAAACCCGCGCGGAGAAAAGATGTTGCGTTGTTTGGATTCTAAGACGATGGGCAGCCAGGCTGTCAAATTGGTAGCGCTGGTAAACGAGTATGATCGAGCCGAAAAAGCCCACCGGATTCGGCGGGCTTTCATTTACTGTTTCCCATTAGTGCAGCACACATTGGCTTTGAATGTCGCTCACGATTTGATTGGCGCCAGCCGGGGTTGAAGGAATCGCGTGCGGTGTGCCGGGCACGCATATTGGCGTCAGCAGTCGAGTAGGACCAACGGCATTCCACCACTGCTCCCCTTGGGGCACAGCGTTGGAAGTATCCGATGCCCCGAATAGCACGTTTACAGCTGTCGACAAACCAATTGGGAGTGCAGGAGTGACTCCCGGATCATCTTCAATGCTGTCGGAAAGAAATCTGCTGAAGTTTTTATTGTTCCCGATCCCGTTGACCCCGTCTGTGCACAGTGTAGGCGTGGTATGCCCCGCGGCCTGGTAGGCCTTATCGATGATTGCCGAAGTACTGCCCGTACCACCAGACGCCGTAAAACACATGGGTTGTGGCGGGATCCCCGGACAGGGGTCGGATCCCGAATACTGGCTGCAAAGATTGCAGCCCTGGTTCAGAAGCGTCATCACTGGCCCACTCGTGAGTTCGATCAGGGAGAATTCCGAGGCTAGTGCGTATTCGCTGACCGCGTAGGCGATGGCTCCCGATCCGCCGCTGTTTCCGGTCGCGCAGTATGGGGCGGCGGTATTTGAATTATGAATATTTTTGTAGACCCAATCGGCAACGGTAGCATAGCGGCAGGCCAGCCTCCGCACACCTCCCGGTCCCTGCAGCCAACCGTTCTCGACACTCGCGGCATTGTTGAAGGGTGCGCCGAATGAGACTTGAACGGTTGTGTAGCCCGGCATTCCCACTCCAGGATTCAGAAGATCCTGGACAATCGTCTGGCCGCCGTTGAAACTTTCAACGATGAAATTCGGGTCGTTGTCGTATAAAGAAGTGCCGCCGCCGCCCGTTCCTAAAATCACCGTACCAATTGGAGTTCCGGTGGTCGGGTTCACCTTCAGGTAGACCGTCCAATCGGCAATCGCATCACAGGCAACATTCAGCTGATAGCACGTGGCGCCCGAGACCCCACCAATGGAGCTTGGGCAGGTCATCTGCGCGGCAGCGGCGGTGGCAGGCGTTGCTGTTCCCAAAGGATCACTTTTATTCACAGTGATGGTCGCCGTACCAGACTGTTGCGTATCAAAGGTCGAGGTAGCGCTTATGGCCGCTTGGAGAGTGTTAATCCCAGATTCGATTCCCGGCGCGATGTACAATCCAGGATTTTTCGGGTCGACGATGCCTGCGGTTTGTTGGCCGGTGCACTGGCCACAGGCCGCGCTCCAATCCACGTTCTGATCCGCGCTGGAAGCGCCGATGACGGTCGCCGCAAGTTGTAAATTGGCGCCTTGGCCGATGGTATCTGTAGCTGGGGAGACCGTGACGACGACATGAATGTTAACGAGCGCTTGTCCTGTGGT
>QIAK01000208.1:0-5497 GCA_003225515.1 Acidobacteriota bacterium
CAGAAGCTGCAGATCTGGGCGCAAGGGTTATTCGAAATACAGGACGCCGAGGCCAGCCAGACCGACTGGTCCGGCGAGTACTTCGCGAAGTGGATGAAGACGTCGCAGGCCGGGACGCTGGGAGCGATTCCGCTATTAGTGCTCACGCGGGCTGAAGGCGGGTATGGAAATGATCAGGATGTTCCCGCGGCGCAGATGGAGAAAGAACGCAAGCAGGGCCAGGACATGCTAGTCAAGCTCTCTAAAAACAGCAAGCAGGTGATCGTGAACAGCGGTCACAACATGGAACTCGAGGCGCCAGAGGATACGACCGCGGCTATTCGGAGCATGGTGGACACGGTGCGGAAGGGTGGAAAACTGCAGTGAGTGCGTCAGGATCTACAGACGCTCGGCAGGATTGTGTGTGTCGTTGCGCATGGCGCGAATGAAATCCGCGAGCATGCCGTACGCGGTCGCGTAGAGGCCGGGATTGTCTTCGGTAATGGCTAAGCCGGGGAAGATGTCCGTTTCGAAATAAATGTAGGAGGACGAGCCGAACCACTTTTTCGGGGGCGACGGTGGCTTCGACGCGTGCGTCTGCGCCTTGACCTACGCGCTTCGCGCGGCAGACTAGTTTGAAGGGCCATCCGTCGCGGCGGGCGTTGCGCAGGGCTTGCGGGGTGAGGTCGCGGATGCCTTCGCGAGCGATGTCTTCCAGGCGAATCGGGGTGTCCATGAGAACGGTGACCAGGGCGGCGGTTTTCACGGCGGCGTCCCAGCCGTCGACGTCGTGGGTGGCGTCGGTCTCTGCGATGCCGAGGGCTTGCGCTTTTTTCAGGGCATCATCGAACGTCAGACCGTTTTCCATTTCGCTGAGAATCACGTTGGTCGTCGAGTTTAGAATTCCGTGGAAGCCCTGAAGGTGAATGGCCGGCATTTGATCGAAGAGAGAAAAAATCGGCACGCCATCCATCACCGTGGATTCGAAGAGAAATCTTTTATTTCGCATCGCGGCCAGATCGCGCAGTTCGCGGTAGGCGTGGACGATGGGGCCTTTGTTGGCGGTGATGGCGTGGGCTCCCTGGTCGAGGGCGGTGCGGATGTGAGTGACGGCGGGCTCGCCGTCTTTCACGTTTAGGGATGTGGCTTCGAAGAGGACGTCGGCTTGGGCTGCGGCGAGCCAGTCGCGGACGGTTGGCGGGGCGACATGGCTGGCGCGAGCATTTGAGTTCCCCAACATTTCGCGGGCGGGGGCGCCCGCGCCACATAATGCGGTCGGGTCAAGGCCGTTCGCGTCGACGATCCAGCCCAGGCGGCGGGAGGCGATTCCGGTGATGCGGTAGGTGATGTTGTGGCGCTCGCGGAGTTCTTGCGCGCGGTCTTCGAGGAGGCGAACGAGCGTCCGGTTGACATTGCCGAAGCCGAGGAAGCAGAGGTTGAATGGGCGGATTAGGTTCCTCGCACGGGGGCTGAAGCCCGATTTCTTTTCGAATGCTGGACGCGGCGCTGAAGCGCCGCTCTTCCACTCGCACTCACGCTTCTTCGGCGGAGCGGGGCTAACCCATTACTGTTGTGTGTTCGGGCTTGATCTTGTACAGGACGCGGACTTCGTTGGGCTGTCCATAGGGATATTTGTCGACGCCCAGATATTTTTTGGCCAGCTTGTTAATGCTGTCGTCGGCGCCCTCTTCTGTAATTTCGATGACGCGGCCGCGGATCTCGAGATAGCGATAGGGATTTTCCGGATCGACGATGGCGAGCGCCACGCGGGGATCGCGGCGCACGTTCTTGTCTTTTTGGCGTCCGCGGGCGGAATTGAAGATTACGTGCTCGCCGTCAAAATCGCACCACACGGGCGTGACTTGCGGGCGGCCGTCGGGCATCAGAGTGGCCAGACTGGCGAACGCCCGTTTCTGAAAAAGGTCTTTGTACTTTTCGGGAATGGCTTGCGACATGAGTGCCTCCGGAATTTTGGTTGCAGCTGCATTATAGAACGCAGAATCCGGGGACGGTGCCGGTGAGTTCGCGATTGGTTTAGAATTTCGCTCTTGCAATTCAGCATGCAGGAAAGTCTGGATTGATTTCGAGGAGAGGCCATGGGCTTATTGCGGCGTAAGTTTTGTGCGTTGCTGACGGGGATTGTGGTTCTGGCGGGAGCTGGGGTGTCGGAATTCCCACTTCTCGCAAAAGATGCGAGAAATGGGGCACCCTCTACCGGGGCGGCCACGGCTGGGGCGGCTGCCGGCGACGCTCAGAAGTATCCGGCTACGATTGTTTTTATGACTGATTTTGGGGTGGTCGATGATTCGGTCGCGATTTGCCGCGGTGTGATGTACGGCATTATGCCCGGCGTGCGCATCGTGGACCTTACGCACGAGGTGACGCCGTTTTCCATTCTGGACGGCGCTCGATTTCTGTATGGGGCGACGCCTTATTATCCTGCGGGCACGGTGTTTGTGGTGGTGATTGATCCGGGCGTGGGCAGCGCGCGCAAGGCAATCGTGGCGAAGTCAAAACGCGGGCAGTACTTCGTGCTGCCGGACAACGGCCTGCTGACGCTGCTCGAACAGCGGGATGGAATCGAGGCGGTGCGCGACATCACGAATACGGATTGGATGATTGGCGCGAAGGTATCCTCGACATTTCACGGGCGCGATATTTTTTCGCCAGTAGGCGCGCACGTTGCCCGAGGAGACGATTGGACGAAGGTTGGTCCGGAGTTGCCGGTGAAGGATCTTGTCAGGCTCGATCTGAAGGCGGCAACCATTGACGAGCGTGGACTGCACGCGACGGTCATCGCCACGGATGGGCCGTATGGGAATCTGGTGAGCAACGTGGATGCCGAAGATTTCCTGAAACTTGGCTATCAACGAGGCCAGGATGTCCCTGTACAGATCGGCGATAAGCAGTTGAAAATCAAATTTGTGAAGACGTTCAGCGATGTCCCGCTCAACCAGCCACTGCTCTACATTGATTCGCGGGGGCACATCGGGCTCGCAGTGAACCAGAACAACTTCGCAGCGACCTATGGCGTGAAGCCACCAGCGGCGCTGTTCATCCCGCGGGCCGGACATTAAGCACGGAGCGGCGGTGGGCCGCGGCCCATAAGCGCCAACTAAAGCTCCGCAGTTCAGCGAGTGTGAATACAATGGCACGGCAGTAGAGACGGACGAGGAATGAAGATGCGTTATCATGACCGCCCCGGAGTCCACTGTCCTCTGGCAGGCCTACTTGCCGCAAATACAACCGCCCGATGTGACGTGCTAAGGAGAGATCGATGCTCGGTCTCTGCATATGCATTGTGATGGTCTTGAGCCTAGCAAGCAACGATGCGCTGGCTGATGAGGCTCGAGACATAAGTCAGGCTGTACCGGAGATCGCAGCGCTCGAGCCGGAACTTGAGGGGCTATATCGAGACCTGCACGAGCACCCAGAGCTCGCTTTTCATGAGGAGCGGACTGCGGCGGCGCTGGCCGAGCGTCTTAGGGGTCTTGGCTTCGAGGTGACGACCGGAGTGGGACACACCGGGCTCGTGGCTATATTGCGCAACGGTTCCGGTCCGGTCGTTATGTTGCGCACGGAACTCGATGCCCTACCCATCGAGGAGAAGACCGGGCTTCCGTTCGCCAGCAAGTCAAAGGGCCTTGATTCTGAAGGCAAGGAGGTGCCGGTTTCGCACGCATGCGGCCACGACTTGCACATGGCCGGTTGGTACGGTACGGCCAAGATTATGGCGCGACGCCGCAGCACTTGGCATGGCACCTTGATGCTGATTGGCCAGCCTGCCGAGGAAGTCAATCGTGGAGCCGCCGCCATGTTGGCCGACGGCCTATTCACTCGGTTCCCGAAACCCGATTTCGCCATTTCGATGCATGACGAGCCCTCTCTGCCGTCGGGGAAGGTTGGGTTCCATGCCGGGTTGTTCCGCGCCTCGCTGGATTCGGTCGATGTGACACTCTACGGTCGCGGCGGACATGGCGCTAAGCCCCAGACGACCGTCGACCCAATCGTCCTTGCGGCTCGTGCGATCCTTGGCATCCAAACCATCGTGTCGCGCGAGACCGATCCGTTGTCTCCAGCCGTCGTTACGATTGGTGCAATCCACGGCGGCACAGCGGGTAACATCATCCCCGACGAAGTCAGGATGCTGATGAGCGTGCGGAGCTACGATGGCTTGAATCGATCAAACGTCAGTTGGACGCCGAAGCTGCTGCGGTTGACGCGCCCTCTCCTCCATCGATCAAGGTTGTCCCCGGTGCCGAGGCTGTCTACAACGATCCCGAGGTGACCGCGCGCCTTGTTGCAGCGCTGCGCCGGGATTTGGGGCCCGATAGCGCGGTCGAGATGCCGGCAAAAATGACTTCTGAGGACTTCTCAGCTTATGGTCGTGCCGGCGTGCGTGCCGTGCTCTTGCACATTGGTGCTGTGAACCCGGCAGAGCTCGCAAGCGGCGCCAAACTTCCAGACCTCCACTCCGCAAAGTGGGCTCCCGAACTCGAACCAACGCTCCGATCTCTGGTCGCCGCCGAAGTGGTTATGCTCACGGAACTGCTCGTGGCTCCGGGATCAGTGAACAAATGAAGGGCCGACAGGAAGTAATTCCAACGTAAGAGTTTGCCGACGACACACTCTCAACCGACGGGAGATGGTGAATATGTCGAGCGAGGCATAGACAACGCCATTAATCCGTCATTTGAAAAAAGCGGCTCTAGATGAGAAAAGGCTGGGACGGCCAATTACTTCATTCGTTGCAGATCAAAGTCCGCGGGACCTTCACTGCCGGACGCCCAGGATGCATCCGTGGTTACGTGAGTTGTGCCATTCTCGGAAGCACGGCTCTCAGCAGCGCCTCGAAGGTTCCTCGCACGCGCTCTCCGGTCTCCATTACTTCGGCATGCGAGAGCGGCTGGTCGAGGATTCCTGCTGCCATGTTGGTGACGCAGGAAATTGCCAGCACTCTGATTCCCATATGGCGCGCCGCGATTGCTTCCGCGACCGTCGACATTCCCACTAGATCGGCGCCGACACGGCGGAGATACTCGATCTCTGCCGGAGTTTCGTAACTCGGGCCGAGCAGAGCGGCGTAAACGCCTTCGTGTTGCGGGATGCCGAGCTTGCCCGCTTCCTCGAGGGCGATCTGCCGATACTCGCGGTCGTAGGCATGCGTCATGTCGGGGAAGCGGAGTCCGAAGCGGTCGTCGTTAGGGCCGACGAGAGGATTCGATCCCTGCAGATTAATGTGGTCGCGCAGCACCACCAGCGCGCCTTGCGAGTAGCTGAGATTAATTCCCCCGGCGGCGTTGGTGAGGATGAGGGCGCGAATGCCCATGCGGCCGAAGACTCGGATGGAGAAGGTGACCTCCTGAGGGGAATATCCTTCATAAAGATGTGCGCGGCCCTGCATGGCCGCAACGGGCACGCTGCCCGCGTTGCCGAGGATCATCTGGCCGGCATGGCCGATGGCCGTGGAGCGCGGGAATGCGGGGATGTCGGAATAGGGCACGCGCGTGGCGTCGGT
>QIAK01000208.1:5644-8525 GCA_003225515.1 Acidobacteriota bacterium
TGCGCGATCGGGCCAATTCATAGGTCGCCGTCGGACAAGTGGCGGCCATAGCCGTTGCGATCCAGCCAATCATACAGAAATGTCTGGTAGAGATAAGAGGCGACGATCTCCTCGCCAAGTTCGTGCGACTCGGTGCAAATGAAGGGCAGGCGGAGCCCCGCGAGCACCGCGATCAGGGATTGCGTGATGCGATTGGGATTCGCGGCACGATAGGAATATTCGGATTTGATTTCAGTCAAGGATGCGGTGACGACGAGCAGGCTGTGGGGCGTCTCGGCCATGCGGCGCAGGCGGCTGATGAAGACGGCGCGGTTGGTGGTGAACGATTGAATCAGGTCGGCTAGGTCTTTGCGCTCGACGATGCAGGACGTCTCCATGCCTTCGACGGAGTAGTCGCCGAGGCGCAGACAGCGGTGCTCGATGCGGGCAAACCATTTCTTGAAGCGGCGAAAGGAAAGCGGATTCTGCTCGCGCGTGTCGATGATGGCCACTGGTAAGGGCGTGCGCAGTTGGGTGCCTCCGCGCTCAGGCACGACGGGCAGCAGCGGAGGAGGAACCGGCGCGGTCTTGGTCCAGGCAGTGCTCCACGCGAGCGGGTTCGGAATCAGGGTACGTCTGCTAGGCATGAGAGAAGGATAGCTTGTTTCGCAAGGGCGGGTACGCCCACGAGATCTTTGGGTTAGCAAAAAGCGGTGCTACTGGCAGCATCTTGCCCACCCTTCGCAGAAAACGCGAAGGATGGGGCACCCAACTCATGGGCGCTCCCGGAGCCGTCTGCCTCAGAACTAGAATTTCTTTTCAAAGCCGGCGAAGGCCGCTTCCAGCTTCCATTGTTCGCGGGCGCGCTGGTTGGCTTGAAGAAATTTCGCTCATGCGGCGGCGGGCTTCTCCGCGCCGGCTGTATCTATTGCGCACGCGGTGACTGGGCGGAACGCACCTTTCGTGGACGACCATAGACTTTCTCCCGGCAAGAAGCTGTGCTCGAGGCTCTGGCGCGTCATGCCTTTTAGTTCGGTGTAGGGGATGCGGTATGCCTCCTCGGCGCGCAGGTATTCGTGCGTCATGTCGGAGCGGGCTACGCCTTCGTCGTCCGACGAGATTGCGACCGGCACTCCATATTTCATGTAAACCGGCAAAGGATGGTCGTCGCCGCTCACGCCCAGAATCTGATCGTTCGAGGTCAAGTTGATTTCGACCAGCACGTTGCGCGCCGCCATTTCTTTCATCAGGCCGATGGGATCTTTTTCGAGCATTACGCTCACGCCATGGCCGATGCGCTCGGCATGTCCGCGCTCGACTGAGGCGCGAATGTGGAACGAGAGATCCTCGGGCTTCACCAGTCCTGCAGCAATTTCTCCGGCGTGCAGGCTGATGTGCACCTTGGGATAGATGCCGTGCAGATAATCGAGCATGGCCATGTGCTCGTTGAAATCGTGAAGCGGGACATACCAATCTTCGGGCATCACGAGGTTCAGGCCGACGAAATGTGGATCGGAGGACGCGAGTTCGAAGCCCAGCACGATCTGCGCGAAGACGGCCTCGTGCGGCAATCCGCGGAGGACTTGATAAAGGTAGCGGACGGTAACTTTGCATCCGGGTTCTGCCTGGGCCGTTCCGCATTTCAGCTCGCTGCGGGCGCGGGCGTCATCTTCGGCGAGAGTCTTGCTGGTCGCGCCGGCGATTTCTTTCAGGCCGCCGGTGAGCAGGGCGTCGCGCATTTTGGCAAAGTCCGGGTCCCACCCGAGTTTAGTTCCGAGGTTGGCCGCTGCGCGTCCGTCGGCGGTGTGCATGAATTCGATGTGCTGCACTTGTTCTTGGGCGGCGCGATTGATAACCGTGGCCACGCCTTCGGCGACGTGGTTGTGCGAGGTGAGTCCGAACTTGTCGAAGGTGGCGAAGAAATGGTCGTGGCCGGACTCGTCCCCGGGGCGCCAGTTGCGCATCGACCAGGCATCGATGATCTGGTTGTAGAGAATGCGGTCGTCGTAGGCGCAGCGGATGCTGGGCTTGGGGGTGTAGTGCTCGCAGGAATCGCAGGGAGCGCCGAGTAAATGGGAAGTCGTGCGGTCGACACAGAAGTTGTCGGAAGCGGCGAAGTCGAGCAGGTCTTCGGCGTAGATGGCGCCGTCGAGGTGATTGTGGAGGTCTCCGCCTTTGGGCATGTCGTGGAGAAACGCGAGCAGCAATGGAGGCTGGCCGCGGATGGAGTCGAGATATCTGGCGGTCTTCTGCTCGGCGGTTTGCGCGGCGGCCAGAACAGAGAGGAGCATGATGATCACAAAGCGAGACGGAAAGTTCGAGTTCACTAGCACCCCTCCAGAAATCAGGAATGGGATTGTAATTCGTGTGTCGTTGGGTGTGCCAATTCAGATATTTCTCTGCATTCTCGCAGCCGTTCTCTGCGTTCTCTGCGGAGAGAAAGGCTCCGAGCCTGAAAGGTTCGGAACTGAACGATCCAGGGCAACATGTCCGGCTACTCTGCTACATTCTCTTCTATGCCGCAAGGGTCCAACAAACCTACTCGCAACTTTGCCAGTGACAATAATGCCGGAGTGCATCCTGAAGTTTTGGAGGCCATGGCACGGGTCAACCGCGGACACGTAATTGCTTACGGCGATGACGACTACACGCGCTCGGCGATGGCGAAATTCGAGGAGCATTTTGGGCCTGGTATCGATGTGTTCTTTACGTTCAACGGAACTGGGGCGAATGTGCTCGGACTGCAGGCGTTGAACCGGCCGTATCATGCTGTTCTGTGCAGCGACTACGCGCACATTTACACCGACGAATGCGGCGCGCCGGAAAAACATACGGGATGCAAGCTGATTCCGCTAACGCATCAGGATGGAAAGATCACGGTTGATTTGGTGCGGCATGCCTA
>QIAK01000208.1:8594-11584 GCA_003225515.1 Acidobacteriota bacterium
CAGCCTGAAGAGATTCAGGCGCTCGCGGACTTCGCGCATGAGCACGAAATGTTTCTACATATGGACGGTGCGCGCATTGCGAACGCGGCCGCGAGTCTCGGTCAGACGCTGCGCCAGGCCACGCGCGATCTGGGCGTGGACGTGCTGTCATTCGGCGGCACGAAGAATGGAATCGTCGGCGGGGAAGCTGTCATCTTCTTCAACCAGAATTCTCATAATCCGAAGCTTGGCGCGGATTTTCTTTACCTGCGCAAGCAGGGCATGCAGCTGGCTTCGAAGATGCGCTTCATCGCTGCGCAATTTGAGGCGCTGTTGACGAACGATCTGTGGAGGAAGAGCGCCGAGCATGCGAATCGCATGGCGCGCCTACTGGAATCCGCGGTCGGAAAGATTCCCCAGGTGCGAGTGGTATGGAAAGTCGAGGCTAATGGCGTGTTTGCGCAAATTCCGCGGCATGCAATCGCCAAGATCAAGGAACGTTATTTCTTCTATCCGTGGATGGAGGAGGAAAACATTGTCCGCTGGATGTGCTCGTTCGATACCACGGAAGAGGACATTAAGGAATTTGCGGACTTTGTAGCGCAGGCGGTGAAGGGATGACGCGCAGGTTCCATCCGGCTATTGCTTTTTGACAGACCTTTGACTAAATTGGCGATTCCCCCACGAAGTGCCCGGCAACATCATGTTCAGCAAGACCGTGTTCGGCAAGACCATGTTCGGAAGATCAGGAGTCGGAATGAATCGCAAGCGGGTCAGCAAGTGGATCAGCATCTTTACCCTCGTGGGCACGGGCGCGTGGCTGCTCAGCCTGTCAAGCTGTGCGCGGGACCAGCAATTGATCGGGATCACGGTTTCGCCCTCGTCGTTTACGTTTCTGAGTCCCGATCCCTCGCTGGTGGCTAATTTCTCCGCGGTCGGTACCTACATTCATCCCGCAGAACATAAGGACATCAGCGCCCTGGTTACGTGGGGCAATAATGTTCCCCAACTGCTCAATATGAATCAGGGATCGGTGTCTCCCACCGGCAACGGCTGCGGCGTAATCAACATTTCTGCCAGCTATGACAAAGGTACCGGCCCGAGCGGCAATCTGGTGAGTGGCGGAGCCACGGTTATAGTGAACGATGCGCTGATTCCTTCCTGCCCAGGCGGGAGTTCGGCGCCCATTCTGACCGTGGTTCCCCAGGCCACCAGCAGTACCGGCGACAGCATCACCAGTTCTCCTGCTGGAATTGATTGCCCGGCCCAGACTTGTGGAGCTCCCTTTGCTTCAGGGACGTCGGTCACACTGACCGCCAGTCCGAGTGCGAATTTTGTATCGTGGGGAACCACGTGCCAGGGGGCGGTGGGCAATGTTTGCGTGATTACAGTAACGACGAGTACGTCGGTGACGGCGATCTTCCAATAGGGCGAGGCTATTCCGAGCCCAGCAATTTGCCAAGAGTGGGCTTGTGTTTCTCGGGCTTCTTCTTTTTCTCAATCACAATCTGACCGGCGGGCGGGGCGCCGACGCGTTCGCGGGCTAGCTCCTTGACCGCGGTAACGGCTTGAAAGCGCTTCTTTTTTTTCTTTCTGGCCATTGTTGAATGTCTCGGAGCTTGCGCCTGTGGGCTGGAATCGAGTGTACCTGAGCGCTGCCGATGTGAGGGTTTCGGACTCAGGCACCCCTTCAAATGTGCAATAATCCATTGTTAGTCGGGAATTAGTCAGGCTGAAGGCGTTCCCGACAGCAAAATTATGGAAGAGCGCGAGTTTTTTGACGAGAAGCAAGAGAAAAAGATGGCTTCGCTGAATTGTCCGCACTGCCACCAGGCGGCGGAGTACGAGGTCACGTGGGTGGTCCGCACCAAGAAGCGCCAGCTTTCGGGACGGGCCGACGAGCGCGATCGCGCGCGATTCGCCAAAGCGCGATCCTACATGCTGCGCAAAGACGACATGATGGCCTGCAAGAATATGCGCTGCCGGAAGCGGTTTGAGATTTCGGGAGTGCAGTCAGTTGTGTTCACCGAGTAGCGCAGGGACATGTTTCTCGAAGTTCGATCCATTGGGCTGCGCTCGCGCGTGGCCCATTCCTTTCTGTGCGGCTGGTTTCCTTCCTGGCTTCCCGCTCATTTATACTTATGAGTTTTGTATACTTATGAGTTTTGCTGTGGCTGGGTAAGCCGTGGGTAAGGAGCTATTCGCTTGAAAATCCTGGTATGCATGAAGCAGGTGCCGCAGAAAGATGCGCCGCTCAAGTTGAACGAAAGCGGGGCGTGGATCCGCGAAGATGTGTCGTACGAGGTGAACGAGCCCGACGCTTACGCGCTCGAAGAGGCGCTGCGCCAGAGAGAGAAGCATAAAGGCGAAGTCGTCGTGATTACGAGTGGTCCGGCGCGGGCGCAGCAGGTGTTGCGCGAGGCGCTGGCCAAGGGCGCGGATCGCGCCATTCATCTCGAAGACGAGAAGTTCGTCGGGCTGGATGCGTTCAATACGGCAAAGGCCTTCGCGGCGGCAATCAAAGACGAGCAATTTGATCTCATTTTTACCGGACTGCAATCCGACGATTACGGGTATGCGCAGACCGGCGTGATTCTGGCCGAGTTGCTGGGGCTGCCGCATGCAACGATCATTATGCAGATTGAGAAGACGGATGGCGGGATCCGCGTGAAGCGCGAACTCGAAGCTGGATACTTTCAATTTGTGGACATGCCGACTCCGGCCGTGTTGACGATTCAGTCGGGCATCAACAAGCTGCGCTATGCCACGCTGATCGGCATCAAACAGGCGAAGAATAAGCCCCTCCGGAAAGTGGCGCTGGCCGAAGTGCAGTCCGCGATTGGAGAGAATCTGCAGAAGATCGAGCGTCTTTATGTACCGCAAAAGACGAAAAAGACCGAACATATCGAAGGCGGCGCCGGGGAGATTGCAAAGAAGTTAGTGGACAAACTGAGGAACGAGTTGCGGGTTTTGTAAAACGTGAATGTGGCGCGGGCGCCCTCGCCCGCGAG
>QIAK01000208.1:11888-12186 GCA_003225515.1 Acidobacteriota bacterium
CAAACAGCCCAAGCTGGTGCTGATGCCCCACACATATCAGGTGCGCGACTTTGTGCCCAAGCTGGCGACGGCGATGGGACGAACCGTGATCAGCGACTGCATTGGATTCAAGCACGAGAACGGCAAGCTGGTTTTCACGCGCCAAATGTTTCAGGGCAAGCTCGCGGCCGATGTCAGCTTCACCAGCGATGCTCCGTGGTTCGCGACATTTCAGAATGGGGCTTTTCGCGGCGACAAGGCGGAGGCCGGAACCAGCGCGGCACCTGTTGAGAGTGTAAGCGTCGATATTGCGGATGGC
>QIAK01000209.1 GCA_003225515.1 Acidobacteriota bacterium
ATTGGGAAAAGTGCGCCTGGAATCTCCATGCGGGATGCATGAGCAATCTGGCAAGTGCGCGCGTAACGGGCGCGGGCGGCGAAAAAATTGATCTCCAGGAAGCGCTCACCCTGCACTCGAGCGTTTACAACACCGGCAGCAGATTCCATTGTGCGGGCGCATTTTCGGCAATGAGTATTGCCGAAATCAATTACTTCACCGGCGTCCGCCGCCCGGGAGACGATGAACTGGAGTGGACGAAGAAGGCGGATGACCTGCTGGATAATATGGAAACGGCGGGAAACAACCGGAACAATTGCCAAAGGGCGAGCCTCGAAGTTGATGAGTTTTTGTTTGAACTGGCGCTGGGGCATCGGGATGACAACATCCTGCAGGACGCGCTCAGCCGGCTCGACGACGATTCGAAACCTGATCAGGCCCTGATTCAATTTATCTCGGGGGCCATTGATGAAGCTGGATTCAATGCAGCGATGAATTCGAGCAAGTCGCAAAGTGAGCGCTGCTCGGCCTATTTCGATGCCATGTGGTATGCCGAGTTGAGAGGCGAAGGCGCGATGGCGAAACGGTATCATCAGCATCTGGTTGACATCGGAACATTTCACTGCGCTGAGATCGGTTTGTTAGGAGTGGAACGATGGATTACTTGCTGAAGACGGAACCGTCTACTTATTCGTATGCGGATTTGCAGCGGGACAAGACAACGATATGGGACGGAGTTTCGAATCCTGTGGCGCTGAAGAATTTGCGCGCGATGAAACCAGGCGAGCGGCTGGTGATTTACCACACCGGCGATGAAAAGAGTGCGGTCGGAACGGCGACCGTGGTGTCGGTCGACATCTCCGACGCAAAGAATCCACAGGTGAAAATTAAGGTGGAGAAGGCCAACGCAAAGCCAGTGACCCTAGCGGAAGCGAAGGCGAATAAGCTGTTCGCGGAGTCTCCGCTGGCGCGGCAGGGCAGGCTAAGCGTGGTTCCTCTTACGGCAGCGCAGTTCAAGTTCCTGACGGGGGAATAAACAGAATCCGCCTCGTGTCCCCGGAAAAACCGAACTTTCCTTCGTGAACCTTCGTGCGACTTCGTGGTTATAGTTTTGAAATCCCGCGCGCCTGAGAACAAGAACCAAAAAACGGTAACCACGAAGGACACGAAGTTACACGAAGGAACGATTATGAAGCCCGGGCGTCGCGGCGAATCAGGGTGGAATCCAACAGGTAGCCGAGGCCAAGAGCGAAGGGGATGGCGCCGAAAGCCGCGGCCATCAGGGCATCTGGTTCGATCCGCGCGATGATTGTAAAAGTCATCATGTAGCCGACAGCACCGGCGATGAGCAGAATTCCGGCCCGCCGCGAGTGCGCTGCCTCAGAGAGTTCAGGTTCTATCGGGACCGTCAGCCCCTTCTGCATGGCCGCCAGCCGCTCTTCAGTGCGGAGTTTACGCACCCGATAAAAGGTGTACATTCCTAATATTGCTGTGGGCATTCCGAAAACCATGACGATGGCTGCGAGACCAGTGATTCCGTCCATGAGAGTTCTCCCTTCGAGCGCTGGGCGCGTGTGCTGCTGAATTCGCTTGTAATCATAGGTACGAAGGGTAGGCAGGGAAAGTTCCCCTCGCCGGCCAACTCCATCGCAGGCAGGCGCTTCCAAGCAAGAGTAGATGGTTAAATTGGATTTCTAATCGCCATTCTGGAGAGACGATGAAGCTTCGAAGACCATGTGGAAGGGCCTTTATAGTCGTGCTCTGTACGACAGTTCTGTCGGTTGCTCAGGCGCTCTGGGCACAGCAAACGAAAGAAAAGGTCATGGTGGACGATGTGGAGCGCAATTATGTCCTCCGTTTGCCAAAGGGTTATGACGCTCAACAGCATTATCCGGTGGTGATATTGCTCCATGGCAGCAATCAGGATGCGGACGACGTGCAGCGCATCACGCGCTTTGATGAATTGGCCGACAAGGATGGAGTGATCGCGGTCTATCCCAGTGCATTGCACGGGCGGTGGAATATCGGGGTGCGTCCGCCAGAACAGCGGCCCCAATCCATGGGGCCGCGCAGACGCCGTTATGGCTATCCCGGAGGAGGTTATCCAGGTGGCGGTTACCCGGGAGGAGGTTATCCGGGAGGCGGCAGGCAGCGACCGGATAATCGTGGACCCCGTGACGAAAAGAGAGCGACTCCGGCTGACGATATTGCTTTCTTCAACCAGATGCTGGACCAGCTGGCTACGAAAGTCTCATTGGATACATCCCGGATATACGCGGCAGGCTTATCCGACGGTGGATTCATGAGCATGCGCGTGGGCTGCGCATTGAGTGACCGGGTTGCAGCGGTTGCGACCGTGGGAGCGGCGATGCCGAAGACGATGATCTGTTTGCCGTCGCGACCGGTGTCGGTGGTGATGATCAATGGCACGTCAGACCCGGTCGTTCCTTACGGCGGTGGTACTGAGCACAACCGAAATCTGCGGACCCTCTCGGCGGAAGATACAGCCAAAGCGTGGGCAAAGATTGATCGTTGCGCAGAGAAGCCAGAGAGAAGCAAATTGCCTCATAGCAAAGGCGGCATGGAAACGAAGATCGATACTTTCAAAGGCTGCCAACAGGATGCGCAAGTTGTTCTCTACAGCGCGAAAGGCGCAGGGAATACCTGGCCGGGCGGAGAGCAGTACGAAGCCGAGAAGACGGTTGGCAAGACGAGCCCGGAGCCGAACGCCAATGAGGTGATCTGGAATTTCTTCGTGAAGAGTAAACTGCCGAGCGAAGGAAAGGATAAGAAATAGGTTGCGCCGTTTCGCGTGCGCGGGAGTTATTGTTAACCCATGGACTTTCTTAATTCGCGACGAAGGATCTTTCCAGATGCAGTCTTGGGGACGGAGTCGACGAAGCGAACCTCACGCGGCTGTTTGTAATGCGTGAGGCGGTCGGCGACGAAGGCGCAAAGTTCGTCGCCAAGTTTGTGATTCTCGGCAAATCCGGAACGCAGCGCGACGAAAGCGACCGGAACCTCTCCGGCGGCATCGTCGGAACGGCCGACCACACCGCATTCTTTCACGGCGGGATGTTCGAGCAGTACGGCTTCGACTTCGGCGGGAGCGACGGCGAATCCTTTGTACTTAATCATCTCCTTACGCCGGTCAACGACGCGGTAGAAGCCCTCGCGATCACGAGTGACGATATCGCCCGACCAGTACCAGCCATCGCGCAATACGGAAGCTGTAGCTTGCGGCTCGTTCCAATACCCGAGCATAAACTGGGGGCCGCGCATGACGAGTTCGCCGGGTTGGCCTGAGGGCGCTTCGGTCAGATCGTCGGGTGAGTCAGTGGGATCGATGTCTGACTGCGACAGGACGCGGCAATCGGTTTGGGCGAGCGGATGGCCGATCGAATCGGGATGATAAAGTTCTGCTTCGAGAAATCCGACGTGCGTAACCGGTGACGCCTCGGTCATGCCGTATCCCTGGCAGACAAGGATGCCGGTGAGAGCCGTGAACCGGCGCGCAAGTTCGGGCGCGAGAGGAGCCGCTCCGGATTTGACCCATTGCACTTTGTGGTCGCGCGGAAATTCGCCGGCCTCGGCAGCCTGACAAAGAGCATTCATCGCAGGCGGCACAAGAGGCATCATCGTGACGCCCTCGTCAAGCACCAGCCGGGTCAGCATTTGTACATTGAAACGTGGCACCAGGACCAGCGTCGCACCCAGAATCAGCGCGGGATTCAGAATCACATTGAGTCCATAAATGTGATAGAGCGGCAGACAGCAGAGAATCTTGTCGGCGGAATTCAGCCGGGTCGCATTCGGACCAATCAGTTGATAGATATTGGCGACAAGATTGTAGTGCGAGAGCATAACTCCTTTGGGCAATCCGGTGGTGCCGCTGGAGTAGGGAAGAGCCGCAAGATTTGTTTCGGATGACTCCTCCGGCTGGGGGTAGACCGCTGACGTTGGGTTCAGCAGATTGACGAAAGGCTCGGCCGAAGGCGCAGGCTGGCGCGTGGTGTAGACGCGACGGAGTTGCGGCAATCCCGCGAGATTGATTCCTTCGATGTTGCAGCCATCGGTAATCAGGAGAACGGCGCCCGAATTTTCCAACTGATAACGAACTTCGCGCTCGCGGTAGGTTGGATTGAGAAGAGTGGGAATGGCCCCCACGAGTTGGCTGGCATGGAATGCGACACAAAACTGCCAGGAGTTGGCCAGAAAGATGGCGACAACGTCTCCTGGCTTGAGGCCCGCACCCACCAGTGAGCGTGCTTTCTGCATAGGTGAAGCGGCGACCGCAAGAGGCGTCGACCAGAGCGGTTTTCGACGCATTCCGGCGGCAGGAATCCAGCACGAGATCGTGCAGAAATAAGTTGTGAGGGTCTGCGTAGAGTTGACTGCGGAGCATGCCGGAAGCGATTGTAGCGGAAATCATCAATTGATTAGGCGAGATAAGGGCGGCAGAGTCTAGCTGGCCAGCTTGCGGAGAAATTCCTGCTCGTCCATGTGGTACTTGAAAGCTTTGCGGCCGTCGATGAAAACGACGGGAACTTCGTCATTGTACTGGCGGCGCAGCTCGGAGTCCGCGTCAACGTCGACTTCCTGCCAGGTGAAGGCGCCATGGCGCGAGAGTTTATCTAAGCTCTCCTTCACGACCTCGCATAGGTGGCATCCCTTGCGGGAGTAAACCACGACTGTGGGAGACGCCGACATAGGAGGAATTCTATCGTGACGAAACAAGGTTTCGCAGCAAGAAAGTAGCTGGATTGGAAGGATTTCACGTTTGGTCGAGCAGTGGAGCTACCAGCACCTCGCTTTGCTCGACAGGACGGGCGAAGGTGTCCGTCCCTACACAGGCAGAACAGGCTGTAGAATTCCTTGCATGAACGATTTGGCAAAACCTCTTGGCGGCAAGACGGCGCTGGTTACCGGAGCGGCGCGACGGTTAGGGCGTGCGTCGGCGCTCGCACTGGCTCGGGCGGGGGCGGATGTGGCCATCACGTTCAAGGACTCTGCGCGGGAGGCGCGAGAAACGGTGGTGGATCTGTCGGGATTGGGAGTACGGGCGTTCGCATTACGCTGCGACGTCACCGATGAGGCAACTTGGACGAATTGACATTCTGGTGAACAATGCGGCGAACTATGAGTCCGTTGAATTCGAGAAGCTTACGGTACGGCAGTGGGATGCGATTTTTGCTTCGAATACCCGGGGACCGTTCTTAGTGGCACGGGAGGCTCTGAAATGGCTGCGGCGAACACGCGCCAAGAATTCCGGGCCGATCGAAGCCAAGATCATCAACATGGGATCACTGGGAGGATTGCGCCCGTGGGCGACGCACGCGCATTATTGCTCTTCCAAGGCGGCGCTGCATATGCTGACGAAAGTTATGGCCAAGGCATTGGCACCAGAGATTGCGGTGAATGCCGTGGCTCCGGGGATGATCGATCTAGGCGAAAAATCCGCAGCAGCCTTTATGCGGCGCATGGCGAAACAGACGCCGATGCAGCGCAACGGGCGCGGAGATGAGATTGCCGACGCGGTATTGTTCTTTGCCACCGCTCCGCAGTTTATTACGGGCCAGATTCTTGCGGTGGATGGAGGACTCGGGCTCTAGCGAGTTCAGGGGCTTGAACGAGATCGATTCGAGCACGAGGCGGAAATGGTGATTGCTCGATGGTCGCGGTATGTTGAGGCGAATGAAGAAATCGAAAGGCAGTTCTCGTCTTCTGGCAAACTCTTCGAAAAAGCAATCATTGTCGCAGTCTAATTCGCCGGAAGGCGAGAGTCCGCGCGTGGCCGTGGCCATTATGGCTGCGGGCAAGGGCACCCGGCTGAAATCGCAACTTCCTAAAGTTTTACATGAAGTCGGCGGCAAGCCTCTGTTGGAGCACGTGATCCGGGCGGCGGTGCGGATCGCGCCGGCGAGTGATGTGTACGCCATCATCGGACACGAGGCTGAGCGGGTGCGGGCGGCCATGGCGCATACGGGGGTGACCTTCGTACTTCAATCCGAGCAGCGGGGAACGGGCCATGCTCTGATCGTGGCGCGCGCGGCGCTGGCCGGATATGACCACGTGATCGTGCTCTCCGGAGATGCACCGCTGATCACGCCGGAAACGATCGGGCGGCTGCGCAATTTTCACCTGGAAGAACGGTCCGCTATGACGCTGCTGAGCGCGGATCTGGAGAATCCGACGGGATATGGCCGGGTGCTGCGGAAGTCGGCTCGAAGCGCGGAAGTTCAGGCGATCGTGGAAGAGAAGACCGCGACCAGCGCGCAAAGGCAGATTCGCGAGATCAATTCCGGCTTCTACGTTTTTTCCACAAAGGAGCTCTACGGGAATATCGACAAACTGTCCACGGCTAACGCGCACCACGAATATTATCTGACCGACATGGCAGAGGTGCTGCGCCGGGCGCGACGGCGCGTGGTGGCCTGGAAGACGGCGAACGCCAGTGAAGTGCTGGGCGGAAATACGCGGGCGGAGTTGGCGGATATCGACGAGCAGATGCGCATGGCGAAGTGCCGTGAGTTGATGGCGGAAGGCGTAACCGTATTTTATCCGGCGACGTGTGTCTTCGACGCCGACGTCAAAATCGCTGCCGACACGGTGATTGAACCCTATGTGCAACTGCTTGGGAACACACGGATCGGCACCGCTTGTCGCGTGCGCTCGTACTGCGTGATTCGCGATTCTGAAATTGGAGACGGAGTGACGGTCCGGCCAGGCTGCGTGATGGAGGATGCGAAGATCGGTCAAGGTGCGGTAGTGGGGCCATTCTCGCACTTGCGTCCGGGCAGCGAGATCGGGGAGGGCGCTCACGTTGGGAATTTTGTCGAGACCAAGAAGATCAAGCTGGGAAAAGGATCGAAGGCGAATCACCTGACGTACTTAGGGGATGCTGAGATTGGCGATGGCGTGAACATTGGCGCTGGAACCATCACGTGCAATTATGACGGCGTCAACAAGTATAAGACCGTAATCGAGGACGGCGTCTTTGTGGGGAGCGACAGCACGCTGGTGGCTCCCGTTCGCATTGGCAAGGGCGCGTACGTGGGAGCGGCGTCGTGTATTACCGAGGATGTTCCCGTCGACGCGTTGGCAGTCGGACGCGCGCGACAGATTGTGAAGGAAGGCTGGGCGCGGGAGAAGAGGCTGAAGAAGTAGAGTAGATCGGGAAGCTTGTAATGCAGATTGAGTTGGCTAACTTGAGTTGCTGAACGGCATTCCTTAGATCCCCGCGCAGGAACTCCGCGTTCCAATCAACGTGGTCCAGGGTGCTTGACACGACGTACTTCTTTGCGGCGTCGATTGTCCGGGCGAAGGGTTCCATCCAGTGGATAGGCTAGCAAGGCTGGCCCGCCTCAGTAGTTCCGCTAACGCCAGCGGGAGCTTCACGCCTCCTACGAGCAGTCCCTTGCCCGACTCGCGCTTGAGTTGCTGAACGGCATTCCCTAGATCCCCGCGCAGGAGCTCCGCGTTCCAATCAACGTGGTCCAGGGTGCTCGACACGACGTACTTCTTTGCGGCGTCGATTGTCCGGGCGAAGGGTTCCATCCAGTCTGGCCTCGCTCCGGGCGGCGGGCGAAACGCTGCCTCCATCATTTCGTAAGTCACCCGTCCAAGGAGGAGGGCATCGGCCCGGTCGAGATTCTCGACCGCATGACGATGCAACTCTTCGTCCGGTTGCATTGCGCGATGATCGCAACACCCGTCTAA
>QIAK01000210.1 GCA_003225515.1 Acidobacteriota bacterium
ACCTCATCGGGATTTACGCCCTTGTGGCCTTCCCGGCCGAACAACTCTTTCACCAGCGCCTGGATTCGCGGCATACGCGTCTGTCCGCCGACAAGCACTACTTCCTGGATCTTGCTGGCGTCGACGCCCGCATCTTTCATGCACTGCTTGCAGGGTCCCACCGAGCGTTGAATGATGTCTTCCACCATTCCTTCGAGTTTCGCCCGTGTGAGCTTCTTCACGAGATGCTTCGGACCGCCGGCATCCGCCGTAATAAAGGGCAGATTAATTTCCGTTTCCATGGTGGTCGAGAGTTCAATTTTTGCCCGCTCGGCCGCATCTCGCAGACGCTGCAGGGCCATTTCGTTGCCTTTGCCGCGCAGGTCGAGACCTTCATCCTTCTTGAATTCGTCAATGAGCCAGTCCACGATGCGCTGATCAAGGTTGTCGCCACCCAAGTGCGTGTCGCCGTTCGTGGCCTTAACTTCAATCACGCCTTCGCCCACTTCCAGCACCGAGATATCAAAAGTTCCGCCGCCGAAGTCGTACACGGCGATCATTTCGTCTTTCGTTTTGTCGAGGCCATAGGCCAGTGCGGCTGCGGTCGGCTCGTTGATGATGCGCTTTACATCGAGGCCGGCAATTTGCCCGGCATCTTTGGTCGCCTGCCGCTGGGCATCGTTAAAATAGGCGGGCACGGTGATGACTGCTTCGGTCACCTTCTCGCCGAGATAGTCTTCCGCCGCCTTCTTCAGTTTTTGCAGAATCAGCGCTGAAATCTGCGGAGGCGTGTGTTCCTTGCCCTGCGCCAGCACGGCGACGTGATCGCCCGACTGGACAACCTTGTAGGGCACCATTTTGATCTCTTCAGTGACTTCGTTATAGCGGCGTCCCATGAACCGCTTGATCGAATAAACCGTGTTTTCCGGGTTGGTAATGGCTTGCCGTTTGGCCACCTGACCCACCAGCCGCTCCCCGGTTTTTGTGAAACCTACAACGGAAGGCGTGGTGCGCCCTCCTTCTTCGTTCGCGATGACCTTGGGCTCGCCGCCTTCCATGACCGCTACGCAGGAATTGGTGGTCCCAAGGTCAATTCCGATAATTTTTCCCATAAAATACTCCTTCTGAAGTCGTTAAGTGGTTTAAAATCAATGCTGATATGATTGCGCCAGACATCATCCTAAGACTTGAGTGTAATACTGTCAAGGTTTTAGATGTTCTTTGAGGGTAAGAGGATGCGAGGGATTTTGCCTCTTAAATCTTATTAACCGAACGCTCGGAAGGCAGAAATTTCATCCTCATAAACGGCCCATTTGATCAAAAATTGTAATCGCGCGCATATTGACTTCAGCATAAAAGTTTGCGGATAATGCCGTTGCTTGGGCCTCCGTTCCCCTTGCGAGAGTCTGATCGCCCTGGACCTCACCTACTCGAAAGCTCTAAGGAGTACACTCTCATGAGTATCGTGCAATTACGCCCATCCTTTGTATTCAACTCTCTTCTCCTGATCGCGACCATTTCGCAGCTAGCCTCTGCCAACACCCTTTGCGTGAACCCCGGAGGCTCGAAAGGTTGTTACGCGACGATTCAATCTGCTGTAAATGCCGCGTCCAGTAATGATGTGATCAATGTGTGGGCCGGCGTCTACGCCGAAGCTGTAGTTATCGGCAAGCCGCTTGCGCTGCTCGGAGCCGGCGCCGAACACTCGATCATTGACGCCAATAACCTCCCGAACGGCATCTTGGTCGATGGCCTCAACAATCCCGGTCTCCATGACGTGACAGTTTCAGGCTTCACGGTTAAGAACGCTCTATATGAAGGAGTCTTGCTCCTCAGTACCGTAGACGTTACGGTTACCGGCAATCACATCATCAGCAACGATCTAATTCCGCACACTTTTGGTTCCGGCAGCGCTTGCAAGGGCCAGCCGGCTTACGAAACGGATGAAAGTGGCGATTGTGGTGGCGGGCTTCACTTGATTGGAGCCGTGGGTTCCGTCATATCTGACAACTTTATCTCGGAAAACGCTGACGGAATCCTCATCAGCGATGAAACCCAGGAAAGTCGAGGCAACCTCGTCGTCCGCAATGTGGTGATCGACAATCCTGAGGAGTGCGGCATTGTCATGGCCTCACACCCTCCCGTGGGTTCTGTTCCTCCGTTTTTTGCTCCGCATTACGGGGTGGACAACAACACAATCTCTGAAAACGTCGTTTCGAAGAACGGCGTGAAGGTTGGAGGGGCGGGAACCGGACTTTTCTCAGACGGTGAAGGTCCGGGCCGCGTGTCACATAACGTGATCATCCGCAACGAACTGACGGAAAACGGCATTCCTGGGGTTGCTCTCCACACGCACGTTGGGCCGAATTTTGGCGCACCTGCAGATGACATGTCGGCAAACATGATCATCGGAAACTTCATCTCACGAAACGGACCCGATGGGGATGACACAGCAACTCCTGGGAGTACCGGAATTAACATCAATAGCGGAGGAGGCGGCTCACCAGTTCTCGGGACCGTCATCTCGCAGAACATCATTCGTGACGAAGATGTGGACATAGCCGTGAACACTCCTGCCGAGGTGGATGCCCATCTGAACGATCTTGACGGTGGCAAGATCGGAGTGGATAACGTTTGCACGCTCGACGGCGCAGCCTGCACCGGCACAATCGATGCCACTGAAAACTACTGGGGATGTCATAAGGGCCCGAACTCCAACGGATGCTCCAGCACCAGCGGCCCGAACATCCTGTTTACGCCTTGGCTTGAAAAGCCCATTTCAAGTAGTAAGGGCGCGAGTCACTAAATCCTGAGCCACTGGCGCCGATTATTCCGCAGTGTTAAAAACCGTGGGACAAACCGGCGCCCGAATCTATAGTTGGTACGGAATCACGCAACCTCTGCCGGGTGCCCCACCCTCCGTGATTTCCGAAGGGTGGGATTCCACAGACCTTATGTCATTTCTTGCTGAGCATGTCCTCTGGTCTCTACTTCGCCGGAATCAGGTCGAACTTTCCCGACCCCTCTTCATAGAACACCGCACCTTCTTTCTTATCGCCGCCGCTCCAGTGCTTGTGTCCACCGGGAACGCGGAGGAAATCGCCCGCCCCTACGCGCTTTTCGCCGGCATCGTCCTTGTACAAGTACGCGCCCTTCACGACCACAATGGACACATCGTTGGTGTGTGTGTGCAAGCCGGCGTCGTATCCCGGATCAAACTTTGTCCACGTGCCGTGTGCGCCCGTAG
>QIAK01000229.1:0-3545 GCA_003225515.1 Acidobacteriota bacterium
GAGCGTAGAGAGTATGTTTTTTAAGCGGCGCTCTCGATATTCCTGCATGACGTTCTCGAGGCCCCACTCATTCACGTCAATCGCGAACTGTTTGTCATCGACCAGGCTGCCCCGAAATCTGGCAGCGGCATCCGGCCGGGAAACAGCATCCTGAAAGCGCGATCCGAGGTCGCTCCACACCGCCGCGGGAACGAATTTTGTCTGCGCCGGATACGAATATCGGAACAATACAAGTGCCCAAAACAGAATTTCCCAGTGCTCGCCTGCCAACTGAAGGACGCGCTGCCAATTTATATTTCCGCGAGTTCCGTAGATTACGTGGACAATGTCGGCCCCATCAAAGCGTTCACGGCGGGCGATAAAAAGCTTCGAGGCTATCAATTCTTCCGCAGCCAAGACTCTGGTCTGTACGCCATGAAGCATCATGGGCTTTGCCCGCGTAATCCACGAGTCGTCGACCACAATCGCGGCATTACTCATTCCGGTAATGAGGTCGACAAAGAACGAATCTCGATGCGCTTTGAATAACCAGACGGGATCACAGACTTCACACTCGAAACCTTCTTCGCGAAGAAATTGAAGCGCCAGCGCTGCATTCTTCGCAGTGAGAAATAAATCGAGATCTTTGGTATCGCGGTAAATGCCCGTGTGTTCACGAAGGGCAAAAGCGCCGGCCACGGCACAGCAAATTTTCTTTTTCTCCATCAAGGCGAGCACTTGGCGGAAAAGAAGCTGCTGCTCCTCAGGAAGGTTCAGCGGTATCGACGACGTCTCCGGAACAGCATTCGAGTGCGATGCCTGGCGCATGAGACTTGGATGTGAAAGCATTATTGACAGTTGTCGGTTGCGCGTTCAGCAAATCCGGCTGTGCATGCATCAATCTTTGATCTTGCTCTGCCCAGCATATCTCTCGACCGTCTCCAAGAATGACTGGCTTGCAGCCGGAGCTTGCGTCCTGCCCCCGAGTATTTCACTGACAGAGACGGGGCTGCCATAGAGAGCGCGCGTGTCGTCTTCGTCTTGAGTAATGGACGATCCCGTGAGATTCATTCCGGCGAAGACGCCCCGCGCCTTGGCATAGGTAACAGCCTCTTCATTCATTTTCCACTCGTGATTTCCTACAGGCCCTGCGGTAACGGATGTTTCGGTGCCCAGGCTAAATTTTCCCGACATGAGCTGCTGCATTCCATGCTCATTGGTAATGATCATAACCAGATCAACGGACTCTCCGCCGAACTGAGCTCCCCAACTGCCGCCCGCAATCGTAAGCGGCGCAGGAGCGCTCCAACCGTTTCCGGCACGGCAAGTAGCGAAGCCTTTTCCGTGCTTGGCGCCCACGAGAACAGCAACCTGGACTGTGGCGGGAAACACGGCCACGCATGTCGCGCGCGTAATCACGCCAGCGGGAATCGACTTATTCGGGGTGGACATGACTTCATCGAGCACCCTCGCTGATGCGTCCAGGCGCTGGGTGATATCGGACTGATTGTCGGCTGACCATGCCACGCTCGCCAAGAGCACCAGCGTTGCGCCCACAGCCCTCGCCATGTGCGACAACCTAATTCTTCTTGAGTTCATTTCTCACCGGTTCACTTTCTATGCGTGGACGGACTGCTCAGATCGCACGCGAACAAAGCTAGTCGCCAACGGTTGAAGACGTCTATCCGGTATAGCCTGTAAGAACCCAAGGAGGCGACATGTACCACATTGTCGAAGCCATAGCTGTCGGCTTAACGAAAAGGAAGAAAAGAAAGAGAGCTGGGTGCGAGCCTTCCGAGGTCTTAATGGCCGGAAAAGAATTCGGTCATATCGGGCGCGACGCCCGCGAGACCTGGAAAGTTGTCGACTCCAGAGCTGGCCAGGACGAGTCGCAGAGTGCTTTGATGCTGGTAAAAAGTAACGGACTGAAAGCCCTTCTTGACCGCGGAGCCGACGAGGAGAGTGGCTACGTGCCCGCCGATATGGTCGAGGTCGGCTTGGTCCCCTTCATCGAACGTAATGATCAGCAGTCCGCTACTCTGAAATGCGGGATCCGTAATTAATGGATCGATATTGGTTTTTAACCAGGCATCGGCTTGGGAAAGGCTTCCGTCGTGAGCGTCATCTTCTACATTGGGGACAATGAAGGAATATTGAGGCAGTGAGTTGTTCGCCAAATCGGTCGCGAATTGCGTAAAGGGTACAATGTTTGCCTGCTGAGCGCTATTTTTTTGGACATCGGACAAGTACGTGAACGGGTTGTGATGACGCAGGTACTGGGAGGCATCGGCACCCACATAACCAGGTGACGGAAGGGATTCGGCATAACATTTCCAGGTTTTGCCGGCCTTCACCAGTTCGCGAACAATATTGTCATCGCTGATCATGCCCGTGAAATTGTCGTCTAACGTTTCCGTAAGCCCGGTGGTAAGCATAAGGTAGTTGGGCAGCGAGGGATGCGCGTCGGCGAAATACTGCGTCGCTAGAGCATATCGCGACACCAGGCCGTTGAAGTAGGGCATCGACGAATTGCCGATTACATCTGAGTAGCTGTGGTTCTCTTCAACGACTACAATCACGTGGCTAAAGGTGGGCTGGTTGGCCGGAACTGGGGTTTGGACCGGCAGGCTACCTACTCCACCCCCGCCTCCGCCGCCGCACTCTAGTTGCGAACCTGCGAATGCACACAACGCTGCTAATGCGAGAAGGGTCTTGGATAAAAACAGGGATCTGACCCGCAGCATTGCGCTCCTTAACTACATCTTGGATGTGCGCATGCCATCAAATGTTTGCAACAAAGTCACAGGGCACATCAATTCGGCTCGGGCTGGGGCTTTTGCGGACTGGTGAGGTCCAATCCAAACTGAGGGTGTTCATAGGTTCCAGTGATGTGCACCGGCACGACCTCACCTTTTCTCTTTTTCTTGAAAAATGGGTCCATGAACTTCAGGAGCAGCGATTTGAATCCGCTGGCAGTCTTGGAAATTTTTGTGTCTACCCGCATACGGCCATGCAAATCCACTTTGTGATTCACAAGGTTGTAGGTGCCGTACATGCGGGCCGTGGCGCCCGGGATGCCAAATGAAAGATCGGTGAATTTCGCGATACCGCCCGTGAGCGTGACCCTACCTTTGAGGTCGGTGAGCACGGTTTGAGCATCCTCCATCTTCTCGCCGCGTGCTCCGGCGCTCAACTCGTCGACATTCTTCTGAGTCTCTTCTTTTGAGAACGTTCCGTCGTCGATACCGAACGTCCCTTCCAGCTTCACCTTTTCGAGGAAGGGTTCGCTCCCCGGCGGAATTTCTGCTTTGGCCTTCAGAGCTATTGCGCCCGACATCGGCGATCGAGGCTTTGTAACGAACAGTCCGAGAATGTCTTCGATTCTTCCCTTTCGCGCTCTGAGATCGAGAAGTGCGGTCTTTCCCTTGCGTCCCTTTAGGCCAGCTACACTTCCTTCGGCCATGAGACTGGTATGTCCAAAATGAGCGCTGACATTGTTTAAGAATGTATCGCCGTGGATTGCGTCGACGAATGCGTTGAATTGAGTCGCAAGCTTGACTCTATGG
>QIAK01000229.1:3620-14558 GCA_003225515.1 Acidobacteriota bacterium
CCGCCGTAAACGCCGAGGCTGGCACGATCAAAGGTGTATTCACCGGAAATCGGAGTGTCCCCCGGCCTTCCACTCGTCCATGCGCCAAATTTTCCGCGGGTTGCTATCTCGCCAGGCGGTTCGGGATTATGAATTTTCAAGTCGTATCCGATCGGGTATCCCCAGCGCACATCACTTAGAAGCGCCTGGTGTACATCGAATCGCAGCGGCTTTTTTTGCGGGTCGTTCGAGGCGAATTCCACGATCGATCCGTTCGCAATGATTTGTTCGACGACGAGATTGGAGTGTTCGGAGTGAAAGCTCAGATTGCTGCCAAACGGCGGAATGAACACGTGTCCGCCTTCGGCCGTGATGCGGGGGACATGATGCGTAAAAATGCCGCTGAAGCTGCCGTGAACTGTTAACTTTTCGATCGTGATCAGGGTCCACTTGTCGTGTTGGAAGACAACCCCTTCGAGGATGCATCCTGGCACAGGGAAATAAAGGCGATGAGTGCTTCGAACAGTAACATTGCCCGAACTCGCTTCCTTTAAGTCTTCGACGATCGCGCTTTCAGTGAAAGGCCAGATCCGCTCCCAAAGCACCGCAGTGGTACACGCAGCAACACAGATCGCGACACTCGCGAGGATGATCCAGGTTCTTTTTCGGTGGGACGACCGAGGCGAAGGTTGAGATGACGTGCTCGGATTTTTGGGAGCGGATTGTTTTCTTGTGAGCGCGGGGGAGGACATTGACCATCAACTCCAATCGAGACCGGTGTTACGCAAGATTAAATACGCGTCCTGCCGTTAAAAATGTGCGGCATGCCTTGCTCCGCATCCGTACACCTTGCGCGTGCCGAGTTTATGAAACCTGTCCGATCCGAAGTGCGCATCCCGCGAATAAGCGCACCAGCCGTCGCCAGAATATTCATCAAGTTCGGCCTACTTTTATTCATCAAAGTTTCTCCCCAAGGCCTTGCTTGGATGCCTGCCGCAATTGGGAGGTAGCCAGTGGAAATCCACAAGCGGCCTTCCCGGAGCAATGATTTCCGCATCGAAACGAGACCTGCAAGGGCTACAGGTATTCCGGAAATGAATTAGATAGAGCGCCTGATGGGCAGTGAAATACCACCCTCTCTATGCTCGGTTTACTTGACGAGCAACTAAATGCAGGGGGAATGGAAATGAAGTCCACTTTTCACTATCGACGTTTTCTGTTGTGCGGCGCATTCGTTCTAGGCTGCGGCGCATTCTTGATCGCTCAAAATTCTGCAGGACAGAACCAGGAACCCTCCAGTCAGAGTCAGGATGCAGCGGGGCAGAATGCACCTGCTTCGGACAACACCAAAATGAACCAACGCGATCGGAATGCTAACGAGCCAACTGCCGATCAACAGCAGAATGGCCGGTCCGACCGTGACCTCACACAGCAAGTACGGAAAGCAATCACAGCCGAAAAATCATTTTCCACGTACGCACATAACGTGAAGGTTGTTGCGCAGAACGGGCACGTGACGCTGAAGGGTCCAGTCCGCTCAGAGGAAGAAAAGCAGGCGGTGGAAGCGAAGGCCGCGGCAGTTGCGGGAGCGAGCAATGTCACCAGCGAACTGACCGTAAAACCAAAAAGCTAGCATTATTCGAAAAATCATAAGGAGAGTTCACTATGGCAGGAAAAAATACAGCCGTGTTCGGTATCTATCCGTCGTATACGGCAGTGGAAATCGGTGTCGACGAGTTGCGCGCCGCGGGCTTCCGTAATGCTGACATCTCAGCGCTCTTTCCCGAGAGTGCGGGAACCAGAGATTTCGCGCACGAAAAGAACACAAAGGCCCCTGAGGGCGCTACCACCGGAGCGGGAACCGGAGCGGTGATTGGCGGCGCCATGGGATGGTTGATGGGAATTGGCGCCATTGCTATCCCCGGATTGGGACCGTTTATTGCCGCGGGGCCAATCATGGCTGCGCTAGCTGGAGCGGGAGTTGGAGGCACTGTTGGCGGTATTGCTGGAGCTCTGATTGGAATGGGAATACCCGAGTACGAAGCCAAGCGCTATGAGGGCCGTGTGAAAGACGGCGGCATCCTTCTTTCAGTCCACTCGGACAGTTCTGATTGGACGAAGCGAGCAAAGGAGATTCTCAAGCGCACAGGAGCGCAGGATATTTCGTCAACCGGAGAAGCTGATTCCGATGACTCCTCCAGCGACGTCCGATTGCCGCGTGCGGTTTAGAGGATCGACAGAGGCGGTTTCTTAATTCGGTGCCTACCGTGCACACGTGTGAATTTGTGTACGAGGCCCGGTCGGAGTTGGAGTGGGAGATCAGGCATTGACACGCTCCTTGAATTCGACGACCTCCTCCAAATCGTCGCTATTTATCGCCGTCACACTGACAATAGCGATATTGTATTTCGGGCGTTTCATATTTATCCCCCTGGCCCTGGCCCTGGTCTTCAGTTTCCTCCTTACGCCATTTGTGAGCTTACTGGAGAAGGCTCACCTGGGCCGCGTTCCCTCTACGCTCACCGTGCTGGCTCTTTGCATTGTGATTGCGGTGGGCGTCGGTTGGGAGGTCACAGCCCAACTGCTGGAGATCACAGGCCACATCGGCGATTACAAAGAAAATCTCGAGCAGACCATACGTTCCCTGAATATTCCGCGCAACACAGCCCTGGGTCAGGCCACGGCGACGATGCGCGAATTAAACAAAGAACTCGACGCAGCGCCCGGAAAGGTAGCCACTGCCAATCCGAGTGGCGCAAAAACCAACCCTTCGACGTCTCATCCGATTCCAGTGCAGGTCACAGCACCACCCACCAATCTTGTGCAGGATGTGCACACTCTCATCGGACCGGTTGCCGGTCCATTAGAAACGGCTGGAATCGTAATCATTTTCACGGCTTTTATTTTGATCAAGAGAGAAGACCTGCGGAACCGGCTCATAAGACTCGGAGGCGAAGGTCGGCTAACCGTTGTGACTCAAGCTCTCGACGATGCCAGCCGCCGATTGAGCCGTTATTTGCTCATGCAGTTTTTGGTGAATGCAACGTATGGCAGCATTTTCGGAGTCGGTTTGTACTTCATGAAGCTTCCACACGCGCTGCTCTGGGGAACATTGGCAGCCCTGCTGCGCTTTGTACCGTATATCGGAACACTGATCGCTGCCGCATTTCCGGTAGTCATGGCGTTGGCTGTCTTTCCTGGATGGAATCATGCCTTGATGATTGTTGGACTGTTTCTCATTCTTGAGCTCATCACCGCTAACCTGATTGAGCCTTGGTTGTATGGTACGCACACCGGAATCTCGTCGCTGGCCGTTCTCGTCGCAGCAGTGTTCTGGTCAATGTTGTGGGGTCCGGTGGGATTGATCCTGTCCACTCCCCTGACAGTGTGTCTGATGCTGGCTGGGCGCTATGTTCAGCGCTTAAGTTTTCTGGAAGTGCTTCTCGGGGACGAACCTGTCTTGAGTGCGCACGAACTTCTCTATCAGCGTTTGCTGGCGATGGATCAGGATGAGGCGCGGAACCTCATGGAAAAAGAGCTCCACGAAAGATCGCTCCAAAGCCTTTATGAGGAGATTGTGATTCCTGCGCTTGGCTTAGCTGAAGAGGACCGTCACTCGGATGCGGTCAGCGAGCGGACGAGCGAATTCATCTACCAAAGCATGCGGGAACTGATCGACGATCTGGGTGAACAGGCCAGGACGCAGAGCACGACCGGAGAGGCCGCCGATGTTGCGAAAGCACTTTCAGGCTCACAGTTGGCGAAGATCAATATCATTTGCGTTCCGGCGAGAGACGGAGCTGACGAACTTGTAGGTATGATGCTCAGCCAGTTGCTTCAACAAGCCGGTCATGGCGCCGACTACATCGTGATTGGAACTGTACATGACATGCTGGAGCAAGTGGCCCAGAGCGGGTGCCATACGGTCTGTGTATCTGCACTGCCGCCATTCGCGGTGGGGCAAGCCCGTTCGCTATGTAAGCGCATACATGCACGATTTCCCGAGCTCGCAGTAATTGTGGGATTGTGGAATTTCGCGGCCGGCGCTCAGAAAGCCCAGGAACGCATTGGGTCCAGTTGCAGTGATGCGGTCGCAACAACTTTATCGGAAGCGCTCTTGCAGGTCCGAAGATTGTCTGCAGCTTCTGACCAGCCCGACACAGGGAAAGCGGTGGCTTCCTCGGCGAAATAAAATCGCCAACCGGTTCAAACTTTCTACCCGCCAGAAGCCGGCGTTATGGTTGCGGCAGCAACCCGTATACATCAAGTTCCGTTGAAGTTCCGATGTATACCTTGCCATTTGCTACCGTGGGCACGGCAAACTTTACCGCCAGGCCGGCTTGGTCGCGACTTGGATTCTGGTTACTGTTGTAAAGCTCGCGCGCAAGATTCGCCGCGTCATAGGCGTGTAGAACGGCTGTCGTACTCTTTACGGTGCTTAATATCCAGAGCACACCGTTGGTTGATCCATTTGCTGAGATGACCGGGGTTCCACCAGGATACGCATAAGTGATACTTGACTGAGAAGTGGGCGCTGTTGATATCAGGCCGTTCAGCAGCAAGTAGGACTTGGCGTAGTCTCCCACTCCACAGAAATAAATATTGTTTTGCCAAAATGCCGGCATGCTGTGCGCGGTAGGCACTGTGCCGGCCGGCAGGACCTGCAGAACCTGATTTCCGTTTGCATTGTATTGACCCAGATTCGTGCGGTCAGCTAGATACACCATCCCCTGCTTACCTGCCGCTACCAGGAGTTGCGTTGGGGACGTGCTCTGATCAGGAATCAGAAGAGGCCCGCCGGATCCCAGGTCGAGATCAGAATTGTTCAGAGTTGCATAATTCGAAGGAAGAAAGTAATCCGCTACGGACAGATCGCTGGGATTGAGTTTTACCAGACCCTCACCGTAATCCGCGCCCCCAGTATTCACATCCGTTGTCCCATTGCCGATCATGAAGTAGATATAGCCGGCCGCGTCAACCGCTGGGGCGGCTCCACTTTGCCAGACGCCGGCTTGCAATCCATTGGGAGTGGAGTTAAACACCGCTACCTGCTGCAAGGTGCCTTCGGAATAGCCCATTAACCAGCCGTGATATGGCAGAACATCGCAATGCGAACCCCATCCGATGTAGACGACTCCGTTGTCGAGGAACAACCCGGCACGCTGGTTCTGCAGCTGCGGATCGAATGCCACGGTACCCTGGTTGGAGTTAACGGAAGCCTGAATCTGTACCGGGCTGCCGGCACGTTCCACTCCTGTTGTGATGTCGAGTGCATGCAGATATTGGTAGTAGGAGGTCACGCCCGCGTTGACAGTCTTACTTCGGGCGACGAGAAACATCGTATTAGTGAGGGGATCAATCACCGGGGTCGAGGTGATACCGACGTTCGGGGAAATATTCGAGCAGCCGCCGATATCTGCTGTACCCAGTACTTGTGCACCTGGTGGAAGCAGGTTTATCTGCCATAAAGGCGTTGAGGTGGTGCCGTCGCCGTCGAGCGCGTAAACACTGTCGTTCTCGGTAGCTACATAGACAACGTTATGCATGCCCCCGCCGATGCTCACGCCTTGCACATAAAGCGGCTCGGCGTAGATCTGTCCATCTACCGGGTAACTGAAGATCTTTCCGAATTGTGTTGTATTCACATTACCGGTGGTAAGGACAGTCTCACTCAGATTTTGCCCCGTGCGTCCGTTGTCGTTGTGGTAGACGAATGTGCCCGCAAAACTGGTAACCACGACGGGTACACTTGCGCTCTGGGTTGTGTCAGACGTGCTGGTAGCCGTGATCTGATGCGAACCGGCGGTGCCCGCGCCTGTATAGAGACCTGACGATGAAATCGTTCCGACCGTTGCACTGCCTCCTGCGATTCCATCGACCGCCCACATGACGTCGCTGCTGGACACGCCGCTGATGAAAGCCTGCAGTTGCACACTCTGCCCAGGAGTCACTGACGCTTGCACCGGCACGATCGAAACAGTCGTGCTCGGCACTGCACCCGTACCCGTCAGTGTAACGGTTTGCAAAGTGGAAGGATCGTTGTCGCTAAATGTGATATAGCCGGCGCGAGTTCCTTTGGCTGATGGCGTGAAGGTGACTTGAACCGTGCAACTGGCAGACGGAGCCAATACCGTACCGCAGTTGTTAGTTTGTGCGTAGTCCCCGCTGGCGACGATACTGACAATATTCAGCGACGCTCCGCCGGTGTTTTGCAGCGTGATGGTTTGAGCCGCGCTGGTGGTCAGCACGTTCTGCGAAGAAAAGGTCAGGCTTGAGGAAGAAAGTGTTGCCGCCGGCCCACCTGTAGTACCGGTTCCCGTGAGGTTGACGGATTGTGGACTTCCTGTCGCGCTATCGGCAACCGAAATCGCCGCAGTGCGCGTTCCGGAGAGCATTGGGGCGAACACGGCGGTGATGGTGCAATTCGCTCCCGCCGCCACCGAAACGCCGCAATTATTGGTCTGCGAGAAATCCCCGGAGTTTGTCCCCGTGATCGTAATGCTGGAAATTGCTAATGTTGTATTACCAGTGTTGAACAGTGTCACGCCGCCCGGCGCACTGGTGGTGCCAACAGATGTGTTCGCGAATGCAATGTTCGCAGTGCTGAAGCTGACTGCTGGCGCCGTGCCCACGCCGGTCAGCGCAGCAGTTTGGGGGCTGCCGCTGGCATTATCGAGAATGGACACGATTGCCTGGCGCGTCGCCGCAACGCTGGGGAGGAAACTCACACTGATCGAGCAACTCGTTCCTTCTGCAAGCAAACTTCCGCAATTATTTGTCTGAGCGAAATCTGCGCTATTCGCTCCCGTAATGCTGATTGAAGAAATCGTCAGCGTGGCATTACCCGAGTTACTGAAGGTAAGAATGCTGGCAGGACTCGTGGTGCCCACAGGCTGATTGGCGAAACTGATGCTTGCAGGTGAAAAAGCAACGTTCGGTGCTATGCCTATGCCGGTAAGGGGCACGGTATGCGGATTGCCCGTAGCACTGTCGCTGATAGAGATGCTTGCGGTTCGAGCGCTGGTGGCGGTGGGGGTGAAAGTTGCGTTGATAGAACAAGACGCGCCCGCGGCGAGCGATCCGCCGCAGGTACTTGTTTCAGCATAATCAGCACTATTCGCGCCGGTCAGGGAAATGCTGGTGATCGTCAGTGTGGCTGTTCCCGCATTCGTGAGAGTAACGGTACCAGCTGGACTCGTCGATCCAACGGTCTGATTTGCAAAGGTCAAGCTGGCTGGCAGAAAAGAAACCGAGGCTGAGACAGCAGTTCCAATAATAGGAACAGTCTGTGGACCACTGACCGCATTATCTGTGATCGTTACCGTTCCCGGCAGGGTGCCGGCAGCAGTAGGACTAAAGCTGACGCTGATGTTGCACGTCTTTCCGGCAGCAACACTGCTTCCGCAATTATTCGTCTGGGAGTAGTTGGCGGAAGCCGCGATCGCGGTGATGGTCAACGTTTGGCCAGTGTTGTTGGTGAGCTTAAGAGTCTTAGGTGCGCTAGTCGTACCAACTGCCTGACTCGGAAAAGACATGCCCGTGGGGGTGAATACGATTGTTGGCGCAAGTCCTGATCCGCTCAACGTTGCGCTCTGGGAATTGTTCGTTGCATTATCGGAGACAACCAGCGTTCCAAAGCGGTTTCCCGTGGTTGTGGGTATGAACGACACGTTAAGCGTGCAATTAGCTCCCGCTGCTACCGAAGTACCACAATTGTTAGTCTGCGTGTAGTTTCCGCTGGTAGTGACACTGTTAATGGTGAGCGGTCCAGCGCCGGTATTCGAGAGCGTGATGGTTTTTGCCGGGCTCGTGGTATCGATAATCTGACCGCTGAATGCGAGCGAGGTGGGGGACAGACTCACTGCCGGGGCGCCCGCGCCGGTGCCGGTGAGACTGACGGTCTGCGAACCCCCGGCGGCATCATCCACGATTGTCACGGTTCCTGCCTGCGTTCCGGTCGTCGTGGGTGCGAAACTGACCGTAATGCTGCACACCGCCCCGGCGGCAACCAAGGCTCCGCAATTATTTGTCTGCGAATAGGCGGTGCTGGCAGTGATTGAAGTAAGGGTAAGATCTTCGCTGCCTGTATTGCTGACCGTTACCACTTGCGGCGAACTGGTTGTTCCAACGACCTGACTGGCGAAAGTTAAGCTGGCGGGCGACAACATCACAACTGGCGCAATTCCTGTTCCCAGGAGAGACACAGCTTGTGGGCTGCCGAGTGCACCGTCTGTGATGGTGAGGGTTGCAGTCTCAGTGCCTGACAGCGTGGGAGAGAACGTCACGCTGATGGTACAACTGCTTCCGGCCGGGAGGCTGCCAGGGCAATTATTGGTCTGGCTGTATTGCGAGTTATTCAGTCCAGTAACTGAGATGCTTGCGATAGCGAGCACCGCGCTGCCCGAGTTGGTCAGTACGACGTTCTGCGAGGCGCTTGAACTTCCGATAACTTGTGCGCCGAAACTGAGATTGGTAGTGGAGAGCGCGGCGCGTGGGCTCTGCAACAATATCGATACAGTATTGTCATCGGCGTTCGAGACAATTAGATCTGCTCGGCCATCCCGGTTAAAATCGGCGCTGGCTAGGCCCAGACTTTCGTTGCCGACTTCAGACGTTACCGCTAATGCGGTGTTGAACGTCCCATCTCCGTTGCCCGGTAGCATGGAAACGGTGTTGTCGGCGGAATTCACGACAGCAATATCAATCTTTCCGTTGCCATAAAAATCGGCGGCGGCGATTCCGAATGGGAGGATTCCCACAGGATAGAGCACTTGCGGCGCAAAGGTTCCGTCTCCGTTATTCAGTAATACGGAGATGTCATCGCTTCCGTCGTCGGCAGCGACGAGATCCAGCTTGCCATCCCCATTCAGGTCGACGGCGACCAAACCATCCGGCTGGGCCCCAGCCCCATAAGATGCCGCGTTCTGAAACGTTCCATCTCCTTTACCCAGGAGTACGCTTATGTTGTTGGATCCGGAATTCGCTACCCCGAGATCCTGATTTTCGTCTCCGTTGAAATCGCCCACCGCAATCGCGATGGGGCCTGCTCCGACCGAATAAATCACCGGCGTTGTTTGAAGTGTGCCATCGCCCACGCCGGAAAAAACAGAAACAGTATTGTCCGCGTTGTTTGCCACGGCGACATCGAGGTGACCATCGCCGTTAAAGTCGCCCACGGCAACTGCCATAGGTTCCGTGCCCGCGGTATAGTCCACATGGCTGCCGAACGTCCCATCGCCATTGCCCAGGAGAACAGAGACTGTGTAGGCGGCGCGGTTGGCCGTGACCAGATCAAGTTTCCCGTCTCCGTTGAAATCTCCAACGGATATCCCGATAGAGTCGAACCCAGTGACATAGCTGGCTGCTGCGGCAAATGTTCCGTCGCCGTTTCCGAGAAGAATTGAAACAGTGCTGTCGACTCGGTTTACGATGGCAACATCGGGCTTGCCGTCACCATTGAAATCGGCCACCAGAATGCCCCGCGGATCTTTCCCTACCGCAAGGTCGAGCCTTCCCATTGAGACGGTGGATGTGGGGCTGGTAATTTGAAATGCCTGCGAATTCGAATTTCCACCAGGCGCAGGATTTTTGACAACAACTTGCGCGGTTCCAGAGGCAGCTAAATCCGAAGCTGGAATGACTGCGCTCAACTGTGTTGAGCTGACGAATGTGGTCGCCAGGCTGCTCCCATTCCACAGTACGGATGCTCCCGAAGTAAATCCGGCGCCCCTCAGCGTTAAGCTGGAGTCCGGTGCTCCTGGTGTGGCGGTCATTGGAAACAACGGTTGATGTAAATAGGGAACCGCGGGCCCCGGATTCACGCCGGTGCCACTCAACGTTGCCGGTATCGGAGAGATCGAGGACGGGAAAGATACATTCACCGTGGCCGTAAAGTTGGCTAAGGACGCAGGGGTAAACGTAACGTTGATGTTGCAGCTGGCTCCAGCCGCAATCGTCCCGCAATTATTAGTTTGAGAAAAATCCCCGGGATTGGCTCCTTGAATGGTGATGGCCGATACGGTAATCCCATGCACACCCACGTTCGAAAGCGCGACGATCTTGGATGGGCTCGCGGTTCCGACGATCTGGTTGGCGAAGATCAGATTCGCGGGAGACAGACTCGCGATAGTGCATGTGCCAGAAAGAGTTACCGTCTGAGGACTTCCAGTCGCATTGTCCGCAATGGATATCGAGCCGTTAATCGTGCCATTCGCTGTCGGGGTGAAGGTCACCGATATCGTGCAACTGGCTCCGGCTGCGACAATGCCCCCACACGTATTCGTCGCGGAATAAGAAGCGCTCGGTCGAATGCTCGTAATAGTCAGCTTGGCGGTTCCGGTGTTGGTCAGAGTAACCGTTTGAGCAGGACTCGTCGTGTTGCGGAGTTGGGTGCCGAAGGTGAGACTGGTTGGAGAGAGCGTGACCTTCGGGGTTGCTGCGTGCGCCGGCTTGCAATAGATGGGGACAAGAATCAGCCCGATCCAGAGGAAGACCGAAACGCGAAAGGAATCGACAAAGAATTTCCAGAACAGACCGGGTACAACTCGGGACTGTCCCGAAAAACTGCGCACCAATTTCTCCAATTGAACTTGAAATGAATTAGAACGAGACTGTGATACGAGCTTGGGGGAGGCGGTATTATCTCATGGAAAGCGAAGCTGGAACATCTCAAAACCAATGGATTCCTCAGGTTGCAAGTTTCTGCACAGCGAGATTGGTGCTCGACAGTAGATTTCGCGCGGAAGAAAAAAGTCCCGACCAGAGGCGGGACTTTTGTCGTTCAATAGCTGTTCTTCATTCAACTACTAGGATGCGCGGCGCTGGCGGTCGCTGTTTTCGTCTTCTTCGTTCTGACCCTGACCGCCCTTTTTTTGCTGTCCGGACTGCCCACCCTGCTGGCCGCCCTGGCCCGTTTGACCGGTGCGCCCAGATTGGTTGCTCTGCTGTCCGGACTGTCCG
>QIAK01000229.1:14564-15060 GCA_003225515.1 Acidobacteriota bacterium
CTCTGCTGGCCATGTTGCTGGCGGTTTTTTTCCATATCGTCTGCCATGAAGTAGTCCTCCAAAAGAGCACGCTAGTGGCGCACTCTGCGATTTAAGTCGACTGCTTACAGTTAGTTGCCGTAGACGTAAAGAAGGGTTGGGAGGAAACCGACTCCTCAGTTACGGCAGCAGCGAAATGCTTACGGCAGGAGCTTCGGGTGAGGCGAGCGCCTTCAACCGCCGCACTTCATCCTGCGTTTTTTCCCACGCCGCCGCGTTGCGCTTTGGCGCAATGGGAGCATTCGGATCGGCGTAGAAAGCCAGTAAATTCTCTCGCAGTTCTGGAGTAATCTGCTCAAAATTGTGCTGCGCCAACTGGTCCAGCAAGTGGGCGTAGGCTTTGTCCGTGAGAACGTACTCCCCGGCGTGGGTCATGCGCCCGGTGTCGAAGTCGGTGTCGGGTAGAGTCAATTTCTTGGCTTTCACTTCCAGTAGCAGCTGATTGTAATTGTCGAGG
>QIAK01000229.1:15163-18435 GCA_003225515.1 Acidobacteriota bacterium
AACGCCAGAACTCGAGTACCAAATCCTGGGCGACGGTATCCTTTGCCCCATTCCCGCTGGTAGTTGGCCCGGGAGAGGTAATAACGAAATTTGCGTGCATTGAAGTTCGGCGTCTCGGCAACCAACTCTTTTTTTCGCGCCAGTAAGGCTACTCTCGTCATTTCCGGAATTATGTGACTAATTGCTCTGCGGAAGGTTCCAATCGCCAGGTCTTCGTTCGAAATTACGCTGTTTAGCGGAATGCCATAGGTATCCTGGAACGCTCGCTCCAACACGGGCTTCGACACTTCGAACCCAATGAAGTCATGGTAGCGATCCGAAGTGTAACGATTCTTTGCGACCTGGGTTACGTCGAAGCCGAATTCTGTGCGAATGTTAGCTTTGGGATTGTCGGCATACGTGACTTCATTGCCAAACTTCTTGCGCAGTTTGGGAAATTCCAGCGCGACAGCCTTGTTGACCGTGGGATGCCCCTGGTTGTCCGCCGAGTAGTGCGCCAGTGCGCCGAGAGCAAAGGCGTATTCGTCCAGATCGGCGGCGTCGTTGATGAGATTGACAATCAGATCTCCGCTGCGGACGTAATGAGTGAGATCGCTGAAGTACTTGCTCCCAAATGGGTAGTAGCCCATGTCCTGAACCAGCGAACCACCATAGGCAAAAGCATGTGCCTTTCTCAGATCGTCGGCACTGGCATTGGGAAATCTCTTAATGAGCAGCAGTTGAATGTCATCCTTCCAAAGAAGGTCGACAACTTCTTCGTGCGTAAGTACTGAGTAGGCTCCGGACACCTGCGTGAGCCCGATGAACAACATAGAGCTAAGCACTGTTCGCCAGAAAAAGCGAAATCGTCTCATTCGGCAATGCCTCTCCCAGAAGTGTCGGTCATCCGCTGAAATGTCACGAGATTCGTCCCGGCAGTCTGGCCTGCGCGCAGCGTAGTGGCGTGCCGATCTTATCTTAGTTGCTAAAAACTGGTGAAAGGTGGCCGAAAGCAGAGTCGCAGGCAGACCGCGTAATTTCTGCGGCCGCAGTGTACAGCGTGAATGTCCCAACGCTACCAAATGTCCGGTAATGACAGTTTCAGCGCTCGAAACTAGGCTGTGTCGAGTGGCACGGCGGTTCGGCAGAACCGTGACTGGTATCTCAGAAGCATGAGGAGAGACAAATGAGCATTTGGACAATTCTATTCGTCGTTTTGCTGATCGCGTGGCTTGGCGGCTTCACCGTGTTTCATGTAGCAGGTGGACTGATTCACCTGCTATTGGTTTTTGCGGTCATCTCACTGATCTTGCATTTTGTGATGGGTAGTCGAACCGCATAAACCGGGTTTCCTGACGGGCCGAAGGATCGCTGCCCTTGCGTCGAAGCCAGACAGCGATTCCATAGGCCCAAAATTTTCTGTGACACATGCGGTCGCAGCGATACGTGGAATGCTGTAGCTCGGCGGTGCCTTGCGAAGGTTGGCCAACCTCAACGAATGCATTCGACTTCTAACCTACAAAGGTTCATAAAAACTGTTCCGAGCTGTAACAGTCGCGGGCGCCCACTTTAGTCAGTTTAGATTGTCCGCAACGAAATTCTCGCGCATTCGCAGTCAGGAAAGATCATCGGACAGGAGAAAACTAAAATGCGTAATCGCTCTATTCGGTCCATATTGTTCGCATTTGCTGTGTTGATCGCATCGTCGACCTTATCATCGCCCTCATTCGCGCAGCTTCGCATCTCGGTCGGTTTTGGTCCTCCGGCCCTGCCAGTTTACGAGCAGCCGCTTTGTCCCGGAGAGGGTTACATCTGGACGCCTGGCTACTGGGCTTGGAGCGACGACGACGATGATTACTATTGGGTTCCGGGAACCTGGGTGCTGGCTCCGGAAGTGGGCTACCTATGGACGCCACCCTACTGGGCTTGGAGTGATGGCGCTTTTGTTTTCTACGACGGTTATTGGGGCCCCCACGTCGGTTTCTACGGCGGCATTGATTACGGCTTTGGCTACTTTGGAGAAGGCTTCGAAGGCGGTCGCTGGGACAACGGCCGCTTTTTTTATAACCGTTCAGTAACGAATGTGAACGTAACTGTCGTCCACAACGTCTACAACACGACAGTAGTCAACAATACGCGCAACGTAACTCGTGTGAGCTACAACGGCGGCAATGGTGGGATCAATGCACGGCCAACCCGCCAGGACGAGATTGCCGCTCGTGATCGCCACGTTCCGCCAGCGGGTGTCCAGACTCAGCATTTACAGGCTGCACGCCGTAATCCCGTACTTCGGGCATCGGAGAATCATGGAAAGCCTCCTGTCGCCGCAACGCCGCGGCCCGGAGCATTTCACGAAGGAGCCGTGCCGGCTCGAGAAGCCGGAGCACCCTACCATCCGCCGGCAAATCGCCGAGCGGCTCAACCCGGAACCGGGAACAATGGGGGCAGATCATCCGCCTACCATCCTAAGGAACTCCCGCCAGTGGAGCGCCGTTCGCCCAGTCCGACTGGAAATCCTAAAGTGGATCGGAAGTATCAGCAGCAACAGCAGCGTTTGCAGCAAAAACAGGATCAGGAACGGCAAAAACTTCAACAGCAGCAGGACCGGGAGCATCAACGGCTGACCCAACGCAATGCTCCCGAACCCAGAAGGCAACAGACCGAACAGAGGCACCAGCAGCAGACGCAGCAGTTGCAGCAAAGACACGAGCAGCAGCAACAAAGATTGCAACAGAGGCAGGCTCCGCCAAGCCGGTCTGAAGGCAAACCTCCGAAACGATGATGATTCCTGCCAACTTGCGGGCGGGACATCCGCTAAGGCGATGTCCCGCACCGAAGGTTCGCTCTTACACTTTTGGGATGGATGATCGAAACTAGAATTGCGTAGGCAGAGTTTGGAGTTCGTTACAGGGACTGAATTGTAGCTATCTAATCTCCGGTATCCGAAATTTCTCCACGGGAGGTTCCACGTTTCCTGTCGCGCTCATCAAGAGCTTTCGTCAATTCGCCAATGAGGCTCATCAGCTTGGTCGGATCAGCCTCGCTCGACGCTTCCCTGCAGAGTTCCCGCCAGTCCTTTTTGCAATCCTGATTCACAAGGCACCTCCGATGGTGGTCTGAGAATTAAGACATGATCCGGAAATTGATATGCATCCAGCTTTCCAGTCGCGAAATGCAGAGCCTGCAATAGTTTAAAAGGCAACTCCAGCAGAAAACCGCTACAATTTGCCACCTTCCGCGTAATTTGGTTATGCATCATTTTCGCTCTTCAGCTAGAGCAAACTCTGTAAATG
>QIAK01000056.1 GCA_003225515.1 Acidobacteriota bacterium
GAACCAGTGGCGTAATTGGCCATGTAGAGAAAGTGCCCGGAGGGATCGATCTGGAGGCCGCCGAAGCCTTTGACGCTCAGTTTCTGCACCGCCGGAAGCTGGGGAGCTCCGGAGGCGTCGGTCGCATAGACGAAGAGTTGCGGCGAACTCTGATTACCATTGGAAGTGGCGAAATAGAGGAAGTGGCCGTTCGGAGAAGGATAGATCCAGGCGTAAAGAGAGGTCTGCACCGTCAACGTGCCCGCCAGAGTTGCCTGCAAGGTGAGGGGGTCGATGTTGTAGGTGCTTAAAGTCGTGCCGTCGAGGGTGTAGATGATTTGAACGGGGGTAGACGGCTGAGAAGGCGAAGCGGCCAGTTGGGTCACGGTAAACGATAAGCCGCAAAGCAGACAAAGCAAAGTTGCGCGCAGCATACCGGACCTCCGAAGGTGCGGAGGTCAGATGTGGGCGGCGGGGTTGGGGTTGCTGGCCGACGATTTCGGCGAAATCGTTTAGCGCTTTGCGTGTAGAGGAGGCGGTAGTCCACTTGGGCAGCAGCTCGCGGGCTTTTTCCGTGGGCACGACTCGGCCAGCTTCAGCGTCGCGGATGCCTTCATCGATGGCGGCGAGGGTTTCCTCGTCTTCGTCGTCGAGAATGGGAGCGGGGTTTTCGAGATCGAATTTGTGCGCCTTCGCCATAAGGTTATCGCAGGCCGGATTTCCGACCGATGCAACAAAAAGTGTTGTCCTCAGGGGAGGCTCGAGTCTAGCCCGCGCGGGCCCTCGCATCGGGCGACGCTGCCTCGCATTTTCATCGGCGCTCTCAAAACCGCGCTGCCCGCAGCATCTCCTCCCACCCTTGCAAAGAACGCAAGGATGGGGCAGCCTCATTCGTGGTGATCCAAAGAAACTGACGGGCAGCAAGGGTGGGCCAGCCAGCCGCTTTGCGTGTAGAGGAGACGGTAGTCCACTTGGGCAAGAGTTCGCCTCTAAAATAATGACTTACGAGCATCCGGAGCGTCCGGAACTGATTTTCTGGGTTGGCGAACAGAGCGCGCGCATGACTTCACGAGTTTGCACCATCTGTATGCCGGGTCAAGGTTGTACGTCACAACTGACGCAAGAATTTATGGATGGTTGTGGAAAAGCTTCGGCGGGAGTACGGGGTTTCGCACTGACTAATCATCTACTGACTAATCATCTAATGAGTCAGATAATAGAGGCCTAAATATGAACTCATGGCATCTACAGGATGCCAAGGCTCGCTTCAGCGAATTTCTTGCCGCAGTGACAAAGGGACCGCAGATTGTTACTTGGCGCGGGGTCGAGTCCGCAGTGTTGGTCTCGATGGAGGAGTGGAAACGATTGCAGCTTGTGAGTCGCGCCCACATCAAGGATCTACTGCTTGGCGACGCGCCGCGCATTGAAGTTATAGTTCCGAGGCGCGGAAGGTGGAGGCGCCGTCCGGCGCTCGACTTCAGCGAGCCGCAGTTGAAGTAGCCAAATAAAGGACAGCTCCTCATGAAAGTCGGATTCATCGGTTTAGGAAGTATGGGATCAGGAATCGCTGCCAATCTGCTCAAGGCAGGACACGAGGTCACGGTTTACAACCGGACGGCCAGCAAGGCCGAACCGCTGGTCAAGCAAGGTGCACGCCATGCCCTCAAAGTGGCAGACGCGTGCCAGGGAGACGTCGTGATGACCATGCTCGCCGACGATCCCGCATTGGAAGGCGTCACTTTTGGTGATGGGGGCATTCTCGCCGCGCTGCGGCAAGGAGCCGTGCACTCCTCGCTCAGCACCATCAGCGTGGCATTGTCGGAGAAGTTGGCTTCCGCTCATGCCGAGCACGGCCAGCGCTATCTCTCGTCCCCGGTGTTCGGACGGCCTGAGGCCGCCGCCGCCGGCAAACTATTCGTGACAGTCGCAGGGACCGCCGACGCCGTGGACACTTGCATGCCGCTGTTTGAAGCTATCGGACAGAAGACCTTCCACTTCGGAACGCGCCCAGCCGACGCGAACCTGGTGAAGCTCAGCGGAAACTTCCTGATTACATGCGTGATCGAAAGCCTGGCTGAGGCAATGGCGCTGGTCGGCAAAGCTGGCCTGGATCAGCATCAGTTTCTGGACTTCCTGACCTCCACGCTTTTCGTCGCGCCGGTTTACAAAACCTACGGGGCCATGATCGCCGACAAAAAATTTGAACCGGCTGGTTTTTCGGCTCCGCTGGGCTGGAAGGATAACCGGCTAGTTCTGGCGGCAGCGGAAACGCTGCGCGTGCCATTGCCTTTGGCCAGCCTGATCTACAACCGCTTCGTGACTCTGATGGCGCATGGTGGCGAGTCGCTGGATTGGTCCGCGATTTCAAAACTCGCGGCGGAGGACGCAGGGCGGGGGAAGTGAGATAACATTCAGTTACCTTTGCGTAACCGGAATGCCTGTGGGCGCATGTAGAATATTTGCACGAGCTATCCATGGCAGCCGACAAGCAGCACGCTCACAAACTGATCGAGCAACTGTCGCCCAGCCAGATTCCGGCTGCGATAGGCATGCTGGAACGTCTGCTCGATCCCGTCGAACGCGCGATTGCAAACGCTCCTGTGGACGACAAACCCCTAACAGCGGCAGACGAAGCAGCCCTCGTGGAGGCCCGCGAATGGTCGAAACGTAATAAGGC
>QIAK01000057.1:0-3537 GCA_003225515.1 Acidobacteriota bacterium
AGGCTGCGCAGCGGCCTTTCGTTTTCCGATGGGACGCCACTTTCCGCTGCCGATGTGGCGTACACCGTAAAGCAGTTGATGGATCCTGCAATGCACTCGCCGACCGGAGACGCATTCCGTTCGGGTCCAGGAGATGTGGAGACCAAAATCATTTCTCCCACCCAGATTTCCATTACATTTCCCGCGCCCGTAGCGGGACTCGACCGCCAATTCGATCAGGTGGCGATCATGTCCGAGCACTCTCCGAAAAAGGAGATGGCGGTGCTCGGACCCTTCATGGTCGCCGATTACAAAGCCGGGGCAACGCTTCTGTTGAAGCGCAATCCGAATTATTGGAAGTCGGATGCGCAGGGAAGGAAACTTCCATATCTCGATTCGGTCCGGCTGGACATTCAGCCCAACCGCGATGTGGAAATGCTGCGCTTCAAGCGCGGCGAAATTGATTTGATCAATTCACTGGACAGCGAGTATTTCGACAAGCTGGCAACCACGAATCCACAGCTCGTGCATGATGCGGGCCGGTCGCTCGACAGCGAGCAGATGTGGTTCAACGAGGTAAGCAAGGCTCCCTTGCCCGATTTCAAGAAGAACTGGTTTCGGTCGGCGACGTTCCGGCGGGCGATCTCCGAGGCGATCAATCGTGCGGACCTGGCTCGAGTGGTATTTCGCGGGCACGCGCAGGCGGCGCTGGGTCCGGTTTCTCCGGCAAACAAATTTTGGTTCAACGCCAAGCTAAAGCCTGGTGCTTATTCCCCGGACATCGCGTTCAAAGCGCTGCAGGCCGAGGGCTTCCGTCTGGAAAACGGCATATTAAAGGACAAGGCTGGCAATGCGGTCGTGTTTTCAATTATCACGAACGCCGGGAACAAGTATCGCGAGCGCATGGCCACCATGATTCAGGAAGACCTGCATAAGATCGGAATTCAGGTAAACGTGGTGACGCTCGATTTTCCTTCTCTGATCGAGCGCATGACACAGACGTTCGACTATGAAGCGATTCTGCTTGGCCTTACCAACATTGAACTCGATCCGAACGGGCAGATGAATGTATGGCTAAGCTCGTCCGAAAACCATCAATGGAATCCGTCGGAAAAAGCTCCTGAGACTGAGTGGGAAGCCGAAATTGACCGCCTGATGCGAGCGCAAGCTTCCTCTGCGGATCCGAAGAAGCGAAAAGAAAGTTTTGATCGCGTGCAGGAGATTGCGCTGGAGCAGGCGCCGTTTATCTATCTCGTTAACCGGAATGCGTTGTCGGCGGTAGCTGCGAATGTACAGGGAGCAAGCCCGGTGATTCTGGTGCCGCAGACTTACTGGAATGTGGAGCGGCTTTCGGTCAAGTAAGGCTAGAGCTTTTAACAGAGGACACAGAGGTAAATCCCCTGCCACGGATTTGCACGGGTTCTCGCGAATATTTAATTTCATGAACCGCAAAAACCAGTCCGACGTTTTATTGACTGCGCGCGTTTCCGTGCAATACGGAGACAAGCCTGTGGTGTTGCGTGACGTGCAGTTTGAAATCCGACGCGGCGAAGTGCTCGGACTCGTCGGACAGAGCGGGTCGGGCAAGAGCACGCTGGCGATGGCGATCTTAGGGTTGCTCGATCGCAAACGAGTCAAAGCTGAAGGGATGATCGAACTCGAGGGTTGCGATCTGCTGAAGCTTCGCGAGCGGGAGTTGCGTGGGCTGCGGGGAAGAAGAGTTGCCCTTGTGCTGCAGAGCCCTCTTTCTTCGCTGAATCCGACCCTGAAGATTCGCACTCAATTGAAAGAAGCCTGGCATGCGCATGTTTCGGGACCGAACAGTGACTGCGATAGCGCGATCCGGGCGGCTCTCGAAAGCGTTAGCCTTCCCGCAACAGATGAATTCCTGCAAAAATATCCGGCGCAGATGAGTGTCGGTCAGGCTCAACGGGTGCTCATTGCGATGGCTGTGATGCATCGACCGGCGCTGCTGATTGCCGACGAGGCCACCAGCGCGCTCGATGTGATCACGCAATCTGAAATCCTGGCGCTGTTTCGCGAATTGAACCGAAGCTCGGGAATGGCGATTCTTTACATCTCTCACGATCTCGCGTCGGTGGCGGGCATCTGCGATCGCATCGCAATCTTGCATGAAGGACAGATCGTTGAGACCGGCATCGCGGAGCAGGTATTAACTAATCCTCGACATGAGTACACTCAGCGTCTGATGGCGGCGATGCCGAGGATGCCGCAGCGTGCGGCCGCCGCAGCGATCTAAACCGGAATCTTGCTCCGATTCCCAGCACGTATTTCTCCGGCGCAAAATACGCTCCTCCTGAAACGCCGCCGCTCCCAATGCCCTCAATATCCAGGCACCCTCTCCGGTCACTCCATCCACCGGTAACCAATTCCTAAGATACTAATGTCATGCGCTGATGTGAGACAGACTGTCCCACGCCCACGCGGAAGGGACAGAGTGGCCCAACGTCTCCGCCATAGAGACGCTGATCTGACCTGGAATCAGTGACTTACATCAATTCAATTGGCCAGCCCCGTGCAACAGTGACGGTGGGTAGAAGCTCGATTTTTTCCCATCGAGGAAGGGTGAGATTTTATGAAGTACCTGAAGAAATCACCGAAGCGTCCGGGTCGCGGAGAACGTCACAGCGCTGCGTGGGGTAAGCGCCTCAGTCTGGTGCTGCTCCTGGCCACTGGTATGGCATTCGGACAGAACCGGATCGCCCCCGAGCTGTCTGGACTTCTTGCGAAAGCTCAGCAGGGGTCATCGAAAAGCAACACTGTAAAGGTCATCGTGCAATATCGCGAAGTACCCACAGCGGTGCACTATGCCATGATGCAGAGCCGGGGTGCGCGTTTGCACTCGAAGCTGCACACCATCAAGGGCGCAGCATTTACCATCCCGGTGAGCGCTCTGGTGGCTCTGGCCAACGATCCCGAAGTGGTAAATGTGTCGCTGGATCACCCGCTCAAAGGGATGGACGACTACACCGATGCGGCGATGAATGCCGGCACAGTGTGGAACGCAGGCTACGACGGAAGTGGCATTGGTGTGGCGGTCATCGACAGCGGCATCAACGACAATCATGCAGACCTGTGGGATTCGACCGAGAGCTATTCCCGCGTTGTGTACCGCCAGGACTTCACGGGCACCAGCTACTACGCCAATGGGCACCTGGTATATGACACCTATGGGCACGGAACGCACGTGGCCGGCATCATCGGCGGAAACGGTTACAAGTCAAGTGGACGCTTAACCGGCGTGGCTCCCAACGTGAATCTCATCGATCTTCGGGTTCTCGATAACAACGGTTCCGGAACCGATAGCATGGTAATCGCAGCCATTCAGCAAGCAATTGCTCTCAAGAATTACTACAACATTAAAGTGATCAATCTGTCGCTGGGCCGCGGGATTTCCGTCGGCTATGCACAGGATCCTCTCTGCCAGGCAGTAGAGTCGGCGTGGAGAGCGGGTATCGTGGTGGTTACAGCTGCGGGCAACTTTGGCCGCATCAGTGTTAACGGCAGCAACGGTTATGGTACGGTGGCGGCCCCGGG
>QIAK01000057.1:3574-5694 GCA_003225515.1 Acidobacteriota bacterium
GCAATGGGCACGTATTCGCGCACTGACGACCAGATTGCCAGCTACAGTTCGAAAGGGCCCACCACCTATGATCATGTCGTGAAGCCCGACGTTGTCGCTGCGGGCAACCTGGTTGTTTCGGTGGACGCTCACTGGAGCACGCTGGAAGGTGAATATCCCGCCAGCCAGGTTTCAGGCAACTACACGAACCACGACTACTTCACCTTAAGCGGCACGAGCATGGCAACGCCTGCAGTGGCCGGAGGTGTCGCTCTGCTGCTGCAAAAAGATCCGACTCTGACTCCCGATCAGATTAAAGCTCGCCTGATGAAGACCGCTTACAAGACGTTTCCTAGTTCTACGACCGCGGTCGATACTCATACCGGCCAGACCTTCACCTCTTATTACGACTTGTTTACGGTGGGTGCTGGCTACGTTGACTTGGCAGCCGCGTTGGCCAGCCCGGACAAGGCTCCGCCGACCGTGGGCACGGCCTTGTCACCGACCGCCACCTACAACCCAAACGGAACTGTCACCGTCGCGAACGGCAACAGCTCTATCAATCCATCGTCGGTGGTGTGGGGAACGTCCGTAGTATGGGGCACGTCAGTGGTTTGGGGTACCAACATTTCCGGCAGTTCGGTGGTGTGGGGCACTTCGGTAGTTTGGGGCAGCAGCATCACGAGTGGATTTAGCGTGGTGTGGGGGACGTCGAGTGATTGCGGCGGAACCAGCGTGGTGTGGGGAACATCGGCAGACAGTACCAGCGCGTTTTCAGGCACCGATGTCGAACAGTAATCAACCGTGTGAATACAGTGAAAAAGGAGACTCGGTCTTGAACAACACACGGCGAATTAAGACATTTATTGGCGTCATGATGCTGGCCGCAGCCGTTACCGCAGGGTACGCAACCTTCGTGAGCCACGCCCTGCATGCCTTCATCGCTCTAACCGTTCTTCTATTCGCAGCGGCTACGTCGCGATTAAAGGTTAGGCTGCCCGGAATTAACGGCAACATGTCAGTCAACCTGCCATTCCTGCTTACCGCAGTCATCTGTTTGAGCTCCGCCGAGGCAGTCGTGGTCGCCTGCGTTTCGACGGCAGTGCAATGCTGGCCCCGGAAGGATGCGAAATTCAATCCTCAGCAGATGGCATTCAACATCAGCATGATGGCATTTGCGAGTTGCCTGGCGAGCCTGATGCTCCATGCCAACTGGCCGGGAATGCAGTGGAGTTCCAGCCCTCTCGGGCTGGCGCTGGCGACCGCTACCCTGTTCGTGTCACAAACTGCTCCCGTGGCTGCAATCGTAGCCCTAAGCGAGGGCAAAGCGGCGGGGCAGATTTGGTGGAGCTTGGCGCACCTCTCATTCCCTTACTACGTAGTCAGCGCCGGAGTCACATCGATGGTCCAGACGGTCAGTTCTCACCTGGGCTGGGGACTGGCGCTGGCGGTCTTTCCGATCATGTACGGAATTCATCGCTCATACGCGTTGTACTTTGGGCGGCTCGCGGAGACTCTGCGCCCGGACGTTTTGGTTCGAGCAGCTCGGGCCGGAGCGTAAGCCTTCCACGGAGTTGATTCACGGAAGGGTGGCAGCGCGGTTTCGCCGCGCCCATGCCATCCTTTTTCTTTTGCGCCGGCAATTCGCAGAGTCTAGCGGTGACCAAAGCGAATGCTTTCGCCGATCATTCACATCAATGTCAAAAATCCTCTGCCCAGGCGTTCCCGACAACTTGCTTCCAGCCAATAGCATCACATCTCGGCACGTTCGGGAGCGGTGCGCCTTGATATCAGGTGATTGTCGAGGATTAGCCGACCGGCAGTGCATGAAAGCGAGTTTGTTTTCTTGTTCATACGTTCATCAGTTCTCGGATTCTTGTTGTGCCTCGCAGCGGTCGCATTTGCGCAACTTATCCCCCAGGCTCCCCAAGCGAGCTACGAGGGCCAAAATGTAACGGCGGTGTCGTTGATTGCGAATCCACATCGCGATCTCGATCCTCTGCAGCAGTACGTCACCCAACGGGCAGGACAGCCCTACTCGCAGGCGAAGATTGATGCGAGTGCCAGCGCCTTGCAAAAAGCCGGTAGCTTTCAAAAAGTGCAGGTGACGGTACAGCCTGAAGTTTCAGGCCTTCGAGTCA
>QIAK01000058.1 GCA_003225515.1 Acidobacteriota bacterium
TACTTGACATAACTACGCTCAACTTTTATGATCGTTTTACGCTAATTATGTGACCGCTGCTCCAGAGTGCACGCAGCCGCGGACGCAAGGCGTCCAAAGGCGAGCCTCCAGAGCCGGTCGCGAAATCAATGAGTCACCGACTCAACCAAATTTCTGAAGGAGAATTCAACATGACCGTATTAACCCGTTGGGAGCCGTTCCGTGAGTTTTCTACCCTGCAGGACCGCATGAATCGACTGTTCCGCGAAACCTACAGCGGAGAAGGCCGCGACGAAACTTTAAGCACTTCGAGCTTCGCGCCCGCCGTCGATGTCTACGAAGACGAACACAAGGTCACTCTGAAGATCGAAGTTCCGGGAATCGACGAGAAAGACATTGACGTCCGCGTCGAGAACAACACGCTCACCGTTCACGGCGAACGCAAAATCGAGAAAGAAGAGAAGGAAGAAAACTATCGCCGCGTCGAGCGCCATTACGGCAGCTTCACTCGGACTTTCAACTTGCCCCAAACCGTAGATAACGAGAACGTCTCGGCCACCTACGACAAAGGCGTGCTGAAGATTTCTTTGCCCAAGCAAGCCGAAGCAAAGCCTAAGAAGATCAAAGTAAACGTAGGCAGCCAAATCGAAGGCAAGGGAGGCAGTGAGAAGCAAATCGAAGGCAAGGGTCCGAGCAAGGCCGCGTAGTGATGTGCAAGAGCGGCGCTTCAGCGCCGCGCCACGGGCAAGAATATGCTGGGCTTTAGCCCTGTGCAAAGCGGGAGGCGGCAGAGGTGACCGCCTCCCGAAACTTTTAAACGTGTGATGGAGTAATTTGAGAGTGCTGCAACCTTCGCACACTCGAATTACTCAATTACACAATCGTTAAATTCACGAGGTACCCCATGCCCATCCGTTGGGACAAATTTACTGTCAAGGCACAGGAAGCCGTCCAGCGCGCCAGCCAGCTCGCCTCCGAGCACGGCAATCCCGAACTGCGCCCTCTTCACCTGCTTGCCGCCCTCCTGGAAGACAAGGAAGGCATAGTCCCGCCGGTGCTTGAAAAAATCGGCATCGGCCCGCAATCCGTTTTATCCGAGATCTACAAAGAGCTCGACAAACTTCCCAAGGTCTCCGGTGAAGCCGCCCAGGCCACGCTGTCAAACGAAGTCAACAAGCTGCTCGAGCAGGCCTTCAAAGAAGCTTCCAATTTCAAGGACGAATACGTTTCTACCGAGCATCTGCTGCTGGCCCTTACACATGCCAAGCGCGACATCGCCCAGCAGATCCTGCTGCAGCACGGGGCGACTTACGATGCAATTTTGAAAGCGCTCACGGTCGTGCGCGGATCGCAAAAAGTTACCGATCAGAATCCCGAGGCTAAGTATCAGGCATTAGAACGTTACGCCCGCGATTTGACCGAGCAGGCCCGCCGCGGCAAGCTAGATCCAGTGATCGGACGCGACGAAGAGATCCGCCGCGTCGTCCAGGTACTTTCGCGCCGGACGAAAAATAATCCCGTACTCATCGGCGAGCCTGGGGTCGGAAAGACCGCCATCGTCGAGGGTCTCGCCCAGAGAATCATCTCCGGCGATGTTCCCGAGGTTCTGAAGAACAAACGTGTGGTCGGCCTCGATCTCGGAGCCATGCTGGCTGGCGCGAAGTATCGCGGCGAGTTCGAAGATCGTCTGAAAGCTGTGCTGAAGGAAATCGAAGACTCGCAGGGTCAGATCATTCTCTTCATTGATGAACTGCACACTCTGGTTGGCGCTGGAGCCGCAGAAGGCGCCATCGATGCCTCGAACATGTTGAAACCGGCGCTGGCTCGTGGCGAACTGCGTGCCATAGGCGCCACCACGCTTAACGAATATCGCAAGTACATCGAAAAAGATGCCGCTCTCGAACGCCGATTCCAGATCGTGTTTGTCGGCGAGCCCAATGTCGAGGACACGATCTCTATTCTTCGCGGGCTGAAAGAGAAGTATGAAGTGCATCACGGTGTCCGCATCAAGGATTCGGCCATTGTCGCCGCCGCCACACTCTCGCACCGCTACATCACCGATCGCTTTTTACCAGATAAGGCCATCGACCTTATCGACGAAGCGGCCGCTTCCCTGCGTATTCAGATCGATTCGCTACCGACTGAGATCGATCAGTTGGAGCGCAAAGCAACGCAGCTGGAGATTGAAAAACAGGCACTCAGGAAAGAAGAAGACGCGAATTCCAGGGAGCGCCTAGGGGTGATTGAGAAAGAGCTCGCTGAAATTCGCGAGCGTTCCAACACGCTCAAAGCGAACTGGAAAAAAGAAAAAGATCTTATCGCGCGGGTTCGCGCCTTGAAGGAGCAAATCGAAAAGCTCAAGGTCGAAGAGCAGACCGAAGAGCGCAAGGGCAACCTGCAGCGCGTTGCTGAGATTCGATACAGCCTGATTCGCCAGGCCGAAGATGAACTCGCCAAACTCAGCAAGCAGATGGAAAACCAGGGCGGCCAGCGCATGCTCAAGGAAGAAGTTGACGAAGAAGACGTCGCCCGCATCGTCTCCAAGTGGACCGGCATTCCGGTTTCGAAAATGCTGGAAGGCGAAGTCAAGAAACTGGTCACCATGGAGGAGCGCCTCAGGCAGCGCGTTATCGGCCAAGACCCGGCTCTGGAGCGCGTTGCCAATGCGATTCGCCGCTCGCGCGCAGGGCTCAGTGACCCCAAGCGTCCCATCGGCTCGTTTATTTTTCTCGGCCCAACCGGAGTCGGAAAAACGGAGCTTGCCCGCGCGCTTGCCGAATTTCTATTCGATGACGAGCACGCCATGCTGCGCATCGACATGTCCGAATACATGGAGAAACATTCGGTCGCCCGCCTCATCGGCGCGCCTCCGGGCTACGTCGGATACGAAGAAGGTGGACAGCTTACCGAGCAGGTTCGCCGCCGCCCCTATGCGGTCGTGCTCTTCGACGAAATCGAAAAAGCGCATCCCGATGTGTTCAACATCCTGCTGCAAATCATGGATGATGGACGCCTTACCGACGGCAAAGGCCGCGTCGTCGACTTCAAGAACACGATCCTGATCATGACCTCGAATATCGGATCATCTTTCCTGCAATCCGATGCTCCGCGCTCCGAACAGCAGTTCGAAGCCGCGTCGCAACAGGTGTTGCAGGCTTTGCATGCGCACTTCAAGCCCGAGTTCCTAAACCGTGTCGATGACATCATCATTTTCCGTCCGCTCGGCAAAGAACAGTTGGTCCGAATTATCGAACTGCGGCTGGAAGACGTTCGCCAGATTTCGCTCGAATTAACCGACGCAGCTAAAGAACTCCTGTTCAGCGAGGGATATGATCCGAACTTCGGCGCGCGTCCGCTGAAGCGTGCGATTCAAAAACTGGTGCAGGATCCTTTGGCGCTCAAGATACTGGATGGCGAAGTGCTTCACGGCGACCACATCATCGTCGACGCCGACAAGAAGGCCGGCAGGATGAAATTCGAGGTGAGCAAGCGGGTAGGAGAGGAAGAACGAGTGAAAACCCGCTGATGGGGAGCTAGCGATCTGCCGAAGGTGGTGCTGAATGAGTCGGTTCCGCTCGCTTGCCGAGAAACGCTTCCATTACGTTGGCCCTAAAAAGGTAGCCAACTGCGAGCGCTTTGAGGAGAAGCTGAGCGGTAACGCCGATTGTTTGCCAGCGGAAATGAGTGTTCTTTAAGTACATCGTCGGCAGCGCCAAACCGACGCTTATTCCCAGCAGAATCTGCGCGGCCCAGCGGGCCCAGTCCTGCAACCCGAGAAGCCCCCAACTCACGAGAACCCAGGCAAGCCCGATGCCAACCATCCAATACGGCATGAAGCTAAGGATTCGGAATTCACTGGGTTCGACAACTCCCCCTCTGTCTAGCCACATCCTTATACCAATGTTGCAATAATAGAGACCTGCGACAAGAAAGAAGCACGCGATCAAGGTAACGCCAAGAGGCCTGGACATTGTGAAGAGAATACTCTAAAAACACAGAGCACACAGTTCCACGGCGCAGACCTCTGTGATTTCCTTTGCCTTCCGTAGTGAGCGGTCTTAAGCTAAATCGAACAGCAGTACTTCAGCGTCTTCGAGGCCCTTGATCGCGACCTTCTGCTCGTCACTGATAGCTGCACCGTCACCTTGCGCGAGTTTCTTCCCGTTCAGTTCGACTGCGCCGCGTGCAACCTGAAGCCAGCCGTGCCGTCCAGCAGCGAACTCGTGGGCGATTTCCTCGCCTGGTTTCAACAATGAGACATACAGCTTGGCGTCCTGATTAATCTTCACCGATCCCTCGCTGGCAGAGCGCGACGCGATCAGGCGAAACTTGCCGCGCTTTTCCGCTTCGGGAAATGACTTCTGCTCGTAACTCGGCTCCAACGCAGGCCGCTCCGGTTCAATCCAGATCTGCAACAGATGAACAGCATCCGTCGTTGAAGGATTAAACTCGCTGTGGCGAATGCCCGTGCCGGCGCTCATTCGCTGGCCATCTCCGGGAAGAATCACCGAGCCCGTGCCGAGACTGTCTTTGTGCTCAAGCTTTCCTTCGAGAACATAAGTGATGATCTCCATATCCCGGTGCGGGTGCGTGGGGAAACCAGTATTGGGTGCAACCCAATCTTCATTGATGACGCGCAGTGAGCGAAATCCCATCCACTTTGGATCCCAATAATCGCTGAAACTGAACGTATGCTGTGTCTTAAGCCAGCCGTGGTCTCCGCCGCCGCGCTCGTGGGCAGCACGTATTCGAATCATGGCTTTCTCCATTCTTATGTCAGAGATATTAATGAACTGATAAACATTCGATGCTACGCGCAGCAAAAAGGCTCAAGGCGCGACTTCTAAGAAACTCTGCTCATTCATGATGAAAGTTTGATGCGTGAGAGGCTGCGGAATCAGTGGCCAATGAATTCCCCTGTGGCACACTAATGGTATGCACCGACTTACGCTTGGCGAGTTTGAACTCTGCTCTTTTTCCGATGGTACCTATCCGCTCGACGGTGGCGCATTCTTCGGCGTCGTGCCGAAGGTGATGTGGTCGCGCAAAGTGATGGCTGACGATAAAAATTACGTGGCTGCGGGACTGAATTCGCTGCTCATCCGCACCGGAAAAAATACCGTGCTCGTCGAAACTGGAATGGGCAACAAGCTCTCGCCGCGCATGGCGAAGTTTTATGGGCAGCCGGCGCAACTCCTTAACAATCTCTCCGCCGGGGGCGTCGCGCCCGAAGACATCGACATCGTCATCAACTCGCATCTGCACTTTGATCACTGCGGGTGGAACACGGTTCGCGGGGCCAATGGCAAATTTATTGCGACATTTCCGCGCGCGCAATACTACGCTCCCGAAGGAGAATGGCAATACGCGCGGCGTCCCAGCGAGCGCGATGCCATCAGCTTTATCTCAGAGAATTACGATCCGCTCGTGGAAAGCGGGCAGATGAAACTTCTAAAAGGCAGCGAGGAGATTGTTCCCGGCATTTCCGTAAAGACCTTTCCCGGACACACCGCGCACATGCAGGCCGTGATCGTGCAGAGTCAAGGACGGACCGCCTGCTACATCTCCGACCTGATGCCAACTACCGCGCACATTGATCTCACCTGGGGTATGGGCTTCGACCTGTATCCACTGCAAACGATCCAAAGCAAGAAGGAGTATTACGCGCGAGCCGTGCCCGAGAAGTGGCTCACCGTTTTCACCCACGATCCGACAACTCCGTGGGCGTACGTGGAGAAGGAAGATTTGGGCAAGATGGTGGCGCGTCCAGTCTAGCCGACCGCCTTCATGGCTTCAGCCCCATGCGTTTCAGCAGATCGATATACCGCGGATCCGAGTGGAATGGATCCATCGTTTTGGTCGATTTTATGAGTTGCAGACTCTCCGCCTTCTGAGAAAATGCTTTGTCCAGCCACGCGAAAGTCTGATCTCTATCGCCGATATCAGCGTAGTAGAAAGCTATGAAGCCTGAATCCACATAGCGGCGCTGAGCCAGCTCTTTTTCCATCTCGATAATTCGAGTAATGGTTGGGCGAAATCCTAACTTCGCGTACACACGCGCCGCTTCTTCAGCGACGGCCAGGTCTTCGTGATCACCGGAAAGCGTCCCTGCCTTTTTCCATTCCTCCAGCCACAAATCGTACTTCCCCATGTCGAGATAGACATTACTGAGATTGCTGTGGGCGCCCGCGTAACTTGGGTCCATGTCTATTGTCTTTTTAAAATGGTCCAAAGCCAAATCATACTGGCGCGCAGAGGCGTACCCGCCGCCGAGGTCGGTGTTGAATGTCAGGTTCAAAGGATCAATTTCCACGGCACGCTTGAACTGAACCAAAGCTTCTTCGTTGCGTGCCTGATACGACAAGAACAATCCATACCACTGGTGAGTGCTCCCGCTGTTCGGATCCAGTTCGAGAGCGTGCCGGAACTCCCGCTCAGCCGAGTCCCACTCCCACAGGTTCTGATAGGCGCCAGCCAGCACAGCATGTGCCTCAGCCAGTGCGTCATCGATCGCGAGCGCTTTTTGCGCCGCTGCGCGGGCCTTCGGAGCAACCTCATAGGCCGATACCGGAGCGTAATCAGAGAGCACGATATAGTAGCCAGCCAGCCCGGCGTAGGCCTGGGCGTAGTTAGGATCTTTCTCGATGGCCTGGTTGAAATAGTCCCTCGATTTTTCCAGTGAGTCCGGCGTTCGCTTTTCCCAGTAAAATCGGCCTTTGAGATAAAGCTGGTAAGCCTCGGGATCCTTGGTC
>QIAK01000059.1:0-311 GCA_003225515.1 Acidobacteriota bacterium
TCGACGTGCACGACGTAATCTCCGACCTGGAGGTCGCGGAAATCGGAAAGGAAGGCGGAGACTTTCGACTTCTGACGTTGCGGGCGCGAGGCGACCGCGTCAGATTCGTCGAATAAATCGCGCGCGCCGAAAATTGCGAGGTGAGCGTCCGGAAACACAACACCATCGGGGACGTAAGCCTTGGCCAGCGTGGTGGTGAGGACCTCTCCGGCAAAGTAGCTGGTTTCATCGGCATAACTTTCGCCGCCGCGAGTGCGGCTTCCCAGACGGAACGAAACGTTGTATTCCGTGAAGATATCCGCCAGGCGCTC
>QIAK01000059.1:324-4574 GCA_003225515.1 Acidobacteriota bacterium
TGATTGCCTGAGCCCGTGAGTTTCTGAACTTCCTCCAGCATGGAAGGAACGGCGCCATGAAATCGGGGAGTGGGCTGGGTTAGAAAAGCGACGATCTCTTCGCCTTCGGTGCGCGTGATTCCGAGGTGCTCCACATCGGCTCCGGTCAGCGACGCGACCTTCTTCCACCAATCATCCGGAGGTAAATACAAGTCGACAGGTCGAACAAGATTTCCCACGCCACTGCGCTCGTGAGCTTCTTCGACGCGGGACCAGAAGCGGTCGAACTCGCTTCGAAGCAGGTCGGGCTCGTCGAGCAGAACGGAGGCCTGGGGGAGAAGATCGAAAATGGTGCGGTCGGCTCCGGCGACGGGAGCGTAAAACTCCCAACCGGGGAATACAGTGACTCCGCCGGAGCGAACGGCAGCTTCGACGATTTCTTCGCTGGTGCCGGCTATGCGCTTCCCACTGAGCCGAGTATGGATTGCACCCAGCAAGTGATCACTGACGGGAGTTTCGGTGAGGGGCAACAGCAGCGCTTCATCCAGGGGATTCGACGAACGCTGGGATGCGGGATCGAAGCGGCGGATGGATTCAACTTCGTCGCCGAAGAATTCGATGCGGACGGGCCGCTCGGCTTCGGGGGAATAGACATCGAGGATGCCGCCTCGCAAAGCGTATTCCCCCGGCATCTCGACGACATCGGCGGCGGTGTAGCCGACCGTGTTCAAGTGTGCGAGAAGGTTATCGACGTCGAAGGACTCACCACGTCGCAGAATGCGGGCGAGGTCGGAATAGTAGTCCCCAGAACGCAGCAGGATGGCCGTGGCTGCCACCGGAGTTACGACGATCGAAGCCTTGCCGCTGGCAATCTTCCACAGGGCAGTCGCGCGCTCCTCCTGCAACTCGGGGTGGGGAGAAAGATTCTGGAATGGAAGCACGTCGCGAGCGGGGAGTGCGACTATCCCGTCGGGATCGCAGGCGGCGGTCAGCTCACAGAAACCCTGCAGGATCGGGACGAATTCCTCGACGCTGCGATTGTCGTTGACCACGACGATGAGCGGGCGGTCGGCGCTGCGGCGCAAGAGCACGAGAAGCAAGGCTTTTGCGGTGGGAGAGAGTCCGGAGACACGAATGCGTCCCGTGCCCTCCCGCAGGTGGGAGGCAACACGCGTGAAGCCGGGAAGCATTTCTACGTCCGCGAAGAGTTCGCGGACGAAGGGAAGAAGCATGCCTATTAATTTTAGCAGGATTGGCGGCGGTCCATGTACCCGCATGGCCTGTGTTCTCTACGCCTTGCGACTAAATACGGTGAGGGTACCGAAACCTTTGATATCTAGGCTGCGGTAACCGAAGCAGCTACTCTCAGTCCGTTCCAGAACGTCCCAGACAGACCGGCCAGACAAGGAATCCCAGCGCATACGTGCGTCCTTGACTGTGCCGACGATCTAGTAAGACCCAAAACAATTTAAGTGTCGAGGACTGATGCGTACATCATTAGCTGCAGTTCTGCCTCTGCTGCTCTCCGTGTGCCTGGTAGGTTGTGGTTCCCATAATTCAACAATTGGCGGATCACAACCTGCAACGGTGGCATCGCAAACCGCCAACAATACAAGCGCTGCAACCACTTTCCCCAGCCAGAGTAACGGCAACATGGGCTCCAACAATGTAAGCAAAGTTGACGTCCACTCGTTGCTGTATTCGGGTAATAAGACGAAGGTGTTTGCGCACATGATGCTGTGGTTCGGCCAATCGAATCACATGAATGTCGGCTACAGCTCCACCGATCCGGCGCAAGTACATCGTCAGATCACAGACATGATTAGCCGTGGAATCGATGGCGTGGTCATCGACTGGTATGGCCCCAACAATTTCGTGGACACAGCCACTAAGGCGGTGATGCATGAAGCTGAGAAGCACTCCGGATTCACGTTTGCGATCATGATCGATCGGGGAGCGCTGGGGAGCGGTGCCTGCCCGGGATGCTCCCCGGAGCAGACGCTGGTCCAGTTGCTGCAGTATGCGAAGAAAAATTACTTCGGTTCGCACGCCTATTTCACTGTGCAGGGCCAGCCGGTGGTAACGAACTTCAATATCGACAGCGGGAATGCGGTGGACTGGAATGCAGTGAAAGCTGCACTCTCAACGCCGATCCGCTTTCTGTTCCAGGACGATGTCGGATTCAGCCACCCCGCCAGTGACGGCAGCTTTTCGTGGGTGATGCCCCAGATAGGTGATTTCGGGTTGAGCTATCTGGCGAACTTTTACGGTACGGGCGAAACCTTTAAAAACGAGAATACTATCGGCGCCGCCTACAAGGGATTCAATGATCAGCTCGCAAGCTGGGGTTCAGGCCGTGCCATGGGCCAACAGTGCGGGCAGACCTGGCTGCAGACGTTTTCTCAGGTGAACAATGTCTACAGCCCAAGCCGGCAGTTGCCGTTTTTGCAGCTTGTAACCTGGAACGATTACGAAGAAGGCACGGAGATCGAGTCGGGCATCGATAATTGCGTCTCGCTGAAAGTCACGCTCTCGGGAAGTTCGCTGCAATGGAATATCAGCGGAGACGAAGGCACGGTGGACCATTACGCTGTGTACTCGAGTTCAGATGGGCAGCAGCTGGCCGAGTTGACGCAGACGGATGTCGGAGTTCATTCCGTCGATCTCTGCAGTCTGACGGTCCCGGCGGGCCAGCAGCAGATATTTGTGCAAGCGGTTGCCAAGCCGTCTCTGACGAATCGGATGCCCGGTCCGGTGAGCTATACCCCGCAGTGCGGCAAGTCATAGATCGCGTTCGAAGCTAAAGCATTCGAAACGAAAAACGAGAAGGGCTGCGCGTAACAGTGCAGCCCTTTTCATTTTCGTGCGATGTCGAATGTCTGATCGGTCGAGCCGACAGCACGGCGGATTAATTTGTTGTGGCGCGGATTTCGTTTCGAGAGCGGGTCCGGCGAGTATCTGTTCTGTTGATTCCCTCTCACAAAACATACGCACGATGTTCCTTCCTGCGCGAGTGAATTCGCGGGCTTTTTTGCTACCGGAAAGTCGCACGCTTCGTCCAAGAAATACGACGACAACGCAAACGAGATGGAACTTCGATCGGGGCGAATGCGTAGTCCGTCAAAGAGGCGTGAAGGGCTGGCGCAGAGGTGACGCCGGCCAGAGATAAGGCGAAATATTTTTGCGGGGTCTGGGGATTCTCTCACACTCGGTTTGGCGGCCCAGGCGAGAAAACCCCCATTGCGGCAGAGCAGGCTTTCGCTTGTCTGCACAACCCCGGCGGCAGCATTTTAGGCGATTCACGGGAAAACACAAGCGTTATCTCGTGCTGGTCGTGAACCGGGCCGCCCTAACCGCTTCCCGATGTAACCGTGGGAAGAAAAAAGGAGCAGCTATGAAGTGCGCGAAAGTTTCACAGAGTCTGGTGATGGGGTTGGCATTGCTGCTGGCATCGAGCGCGTTCGCAGCAACGAAAGCCACTTTGAACTTGCAAACGCCAACGAACATCAACGGAACCAAAGTTAAAGCCGGCGAGTACAAAATTCAGTGGGAAGGCAGCGGCCCTAACGTGGAAGTCAGCATCATGCGGGGCAAGAATGTGCTGGCCAAAGTTCCGGCGAAAGTAGTGGATCACGCGGCCATAGTCACGCGCAACGATGACGGAACCAGCACCTTGGCCGGCGCTCGCTTCGAAGGCAAGAAGTTCGCACTGGAGTTGGTCGACTCAGGGGATGGAATGCAGGCAGGATCGAGCAAGTAGAGGGCATGAATGAGGGGAGCACGTGGGTGCTCCCCTCATTTGTTCTATTGCGTCGGCTGTTCTATTGCGTCGGCAATTTTTCTAATTCTGCGTTCAAATGCACGTTGCTTCCGCCGTTCACCTTCATCTTCCGCTCCCAGTCTTTGAAGCCGGATTTCTTGACGGTGATCGTGTGCTCGCCATCGGCTACCTGCACGTCTGAAGGAGTGTTACCGACAAAGCTGTTATCAATTTCTATATCCGCGCCGGAAGGATTCGATTCCATCTGCAGCTTGGCAGAAGGTGAATTCGCAGCATCGTTCCCAGTTTCTGCGGCCGCTGGCGTGGCGGGCTGAAATTTTGCAAGGTCCAATTTCATATCGCCGTTTACGTAGGCAGTGACCTCTGTCCCCTTCGGAATGCTGATGTCCTTGCCGTGCATGAAAAGAAAGAAGGGAGCCGCCGGGAAAAACAGAATGCTCGTCGCGACTATTGCTCCAGTCATTGCAGCCGTATGATTGCCTCCTTTACC
>QIAK01000059.1:4733-7532 GCA_003225515.1 Acidobacteriota bacterium
TCAACGGTGTCCCCCACGTGAGCGTCTCCAGAGGAGATCGTCCGATTGATTCGCATCTTCACCGGAGTTCCATCTTCCAGCACGAAGCCTTTAGCGGAAGTGAAGTTCGAGGTTTCCTGGATATTGTTTGCTGCCTGCTGCGGGGCGGGAGCAGGGTTGGTTTGGGCAAATGCGGGCAGAAACATCAGCGCAACACACATCAACACACGGCAGAGTGTTTTCACAAGAATCTCCTGTCTCGAATGAACCGGAGGGGAAGGGGCCTGGGAACATGCCATTATGCTCCTCCAAACAACGGTTAGGCAATGATGCAGAAAAAGAGACAACTCCAAACGCAGGGCATCGCCGCGGTTCGTATCGGGACACGGTTTTCTAAGTGTTCCGAATCCGATCGTGGGAAAATCCGGCTGCAAGCGGTAGCTGGAAGGAAATTCGTTAGCGGGCACCTGCTCGGATCTCCGTCGAATCATGCATCGAAGATGACGGCCGCCCTTGCTTAGTTCGGCGTCGCCAGCACATCGTCGAAGTAGTTGAGGACTGCCCGCTTGGGCTTGTCCTTCAAACCTTTCAAAGGAATTTTTTGATCCAACGTGCTGCTCCCGATGAGCCGACCTCTTCCGAGGAAGAACATACCATTCGGCAGCTCCAGGTAGATGGGTACCAGCATGCGAAAACTGTCGTTAACATTGGACTGCGTCACCTTAATGCTCATCACCACGTCACCGTCCGCTCCCGTGTCGAAGGTTGCATTCATCTGGTACGAGGGGAGCTGGGTTCCGTAGACGTATTCGTTGAAGAACCAGTCCATCTTGTGGTTGCCGTCCAGGTCCATCTCCTGAGTCATGTGTTTCTCGACAATGGCCTCGAAATCTCCGCGATAGGTGTTGACGAAGTCTTGCATTGTCTCCTTAAAGCGCTGGTCGTGGGTGCGGTTGTCCTGCATCATCATGCGGAGCATATGCAGGACGTAGGCTCCCTTTGGGTAGATCAGGTGACGGCTCGTGTCGAAGCCGGTGCGGGAGTTGCTGGTGCGATAACCCATAGTCAGGGGTCCGGCGTCGATCGCCCGGAAGCCCTGCGCGTCCTTCTCCAGCAGCATGTCTCGCTCGTCATTCCAGAAAGTGATGAACTTCTTCGGGTTCTTCTCGATCATACTGAGGTAAAGCGAGGCGGACATGTCGGAGAATCCCTCGCTCATCCATTGATCGCGATAGGAACTGAAGCCGACTGTATGCCCCCACCACTGGTGTGCGACTTCGTGGGGAGTAACTACTTTCCAATACCCGCGGTCACCCCAGTCCATCCCGAGTTGATGGCGCACAGTCGTATCGAAGTAGTAGCAGATCGGAATCCATACCAGTTCGGGCCAGGACTGGCCGAAGTTGCACGCCGTCTGCTGCGTGAGCTGAAGGTGTTTGAAAGAAGTTGGTCCAAAATAGTCCGTGTAGAGCTGTACTGCGAGCTCCGCTTCGGCGAGAGCTTTCTTGTTGAGACTGGTGGTGCCCATCGTGCCCAGTGCAACTTCGGGAGTTCCATGCAGCGCGCCGAACATTCCCCCTCCACTGCCGGGGGAGTCGCCCTGTGCTCCATGCTGTAGTTCCTGCACCCAACCCGGTGACTCCTGATTCGCAAACGATTGCACGTCATATTCCGGCTTATCTAGCTTGGCCTCCTCGACCTTGAACTTGCCGAAGCTGAACCCCGCCACAGTTTGAGGGGCTTCGCTCCTCCAAACCGTCACGTTCTGCCCGCCGTCATTGCTTTCGCTAACACGCGTCCCAGTGGCAGCCATCTGCATTCCTTTGGGAATGCGGAAAGTCATATCGTAAGTTGCATACTCCCCAAACGCGCTACCGGGATTGTTCGGGTACCAGTTCTCTCGGGCGACGGGAAAATAGTTGCCGCCTCCTTCGTTGATGACTGCTTCTTTTCCTTCGTATTCAGTGGCGATTGTGAACTTCTCATCTGCCGCGAGCGGCTTCGGCAGAATGACAGCGAACTGTGCGTCGTCGTTCTTGTCTTCCTGAATGAATGACAATGGCTGGCCGTCGCCGCTGGTCACGCTGCGGACGCGCAGGGTCCGGAACAGGTTGAAGGGCACAACCCGCAAGCCGTTAAGGTTTGCGGTGAAGGTAGTCTTGGACTTCCCGTTCATGTTCCCATTTTTTTCGAGCATAGTCTCAAGCTGCTGATGCTCAATGCGGATGGGCTGTCCGATGGTTCCCTTCTCGTGCTTGCCCAAGATCGGAAATGAGGCCCAGTCGCCAGACTTGTTATCGTTGTACGTCATGAAAGCGACCTGATCACGCCCTTCATGCGGATCGATCGTGTAGAGTTCCTGCCCGCTGTAGCGCTTGCCGACAATGAAGGCAATGAACAAGCCACCTGGCTCCGAACTCAACAAGTCTTCCAGAATTCGGGATTCGAGATTGGTCTTGAACTTATGCCGAGTCGTGTGCTGGCTGTCCTTCAGCAATCCCGCGTCGCAGCCGGATGCCCCAGCGGCGCTAGATTTCCTGATTTCGTCATACGTGGAATCGGTAAAACGCAGCACCATCTGGCTGAAGTTTTCGCTGAACTCGTCTTCCTTGGTCAGCAGCTTTAGCATGCTTCTTTCCGAAGGCGGGGGATCGAGAGTGAAGTTTCCGTCTCCTGTGAACACGGCTCCCGTCACCCGGCCCGCCACCGGAGCCACAAAGCAGACAGTGCCGGAACGCAAATGAAACGTCCCCACATCGCGCTTCAGTTCGAGATTGGTGATGCTCACCGCCTCGCTGCCTAGTGTCAGGCTGCGCAGGG
>QIAK01000060.1 GCA_003225515.1 Acidobacteriota bacterium
CGCAAAGTGCGTCAATGGCAGCACCTCCGCCAGACGCCGCTTCGGCTCCAGCGGCCGCAGCAAAATCGTCCGCGCCCGACGTCGACACTGATTACAAGAACGATGTAACCGTTCGCACGTTTCCGAAGTCGAACCCGCAGCAGCCATCGGCAAAAGCCGCCGCTCCGTTGAAGCTTACGATCCGGGCAACCGAAACGTCCTGGATCTCGGTCCAGGCCGATGGCCAAATCGTCAGCCAGGAAACTCTCATCGCTCCGGCCCACACGTCCGTGAGCGCCTCACGCGAAATCGTCGCCCGCATCGGCAACGCCGCCGGAGTCACATTCCTCTGGAACGGCCAGGAAATACCCGCTGAGGGCGCCGAAGCAGAAGTAAAAACTTTCATCTTTGACGCCCAGGGAATGCGCGCCCTGCCTTCTTCCACCACCCCGGCACCAACTCAGAATCAGTAAGGGCGTCCTCCTGAGCGTAGCCGTTCTTCAGGTGGAGCGTTGAATTCCTTTCTTGGAGGAGTCATCCCGAAGAGCCCGCGTTTTTTCGAGCGGGTCGAGGGATCTCCCGTTGCACACAGTGTCCAAGCGGGAGATCCTTCGCTCCGCCTGAAGAACGGCTACGCTCAGGATGACCGCATCGAAGACTCCAACAGAAATTCAAATGAGCCACCCAAGACGAATCCCCCTTGCTTGCCGGCCCGATCAAGGCTAGAGTTCTGAATCAGCACGAGGAGTTGCAGATGAAGAACTGCATCATGTCAGTATTCGCCTTAACCGTGGCGCTCGCGTTCACCGCATCTTCTGCCCTCGCTCAAGCCGCCGGTGAATCCGCCCTGCTGAATGCGAATTCCGCCGCCTCAACCATCAAGCTAGGCTCCGCATTGGGCTCCGCTCTAAATAACGCCAACCAGCAACTCGCCGGACAAGTTTCGCAAGTGTCACATCCAGCAGCGTTGCCAAAGCGCGTTCAGCCCTCACCTGCCGCCCAAAGTTCCACGACCACTCTCGCTCCCGGCCCGATGACCGGAGGGATGATCACTTCGATCAAAGGGGCTGCGCCAACCACGTGCACGCCCGCGCCCTCCTCAACATCCCACAAAGCCCAGGCACCACCTGCGCGAACAACTTGCGGCAACAATTCAGGCGAACAGCCCGCGCGCCAAAACTACAAGCCAGTAGTGACCGTCTCGTTCCCAAACTGAGCGCGGGACCAATCCGAGCCTCGCGTTACCACGTGTCGAATATCCTTCGAAAGCTGATAGCACGCTTGAATGGGACGCGCCTCTAACGGGCCCTCGCCGCAACGACCGCAGCGCACATCGCGATCCTGTGATCCTGGCCCCATGGCGGCCCGATGGACTTCCTCAGGTTTACGAAGTGCGCATCGAGGTCCTCGATGCCCAGCACTTCGCCGGCAGCGACCAGCACCTTCTTCGCGTCGTACCAGTGGACGGCCCACCCTCGCGCCTCGGCAGCGCCCGCAAGCGTCTTGCGGTACATCACCCAGTCCGCCACGTTTTGCGAGCGATAGTCCTTGATTCTTTCGGCAATAGATGGCGGCAGCGCCGGGCAATGTCGAAGCGCGACGCCCCGGATGTTGATGCGTTCGCCCACCGCCATCGCGACGGCATCCAACCCGAGCTTCGCGTGCCGTTCCGCCGACACCCGCACCTGCTCCACCAGCGCCACGGCCTCATCAATCGGAAGCCTCTGGCCTTCGCTGTGGTGCGGAATCTTCGGCAGGTCGTCATCCACCAGTTCGACGCGCCGGCGATCAAGCAGCGCCCCGTCCCCAGAAGCGGTCACCAGCACCGCCCACCCGCCATGATCCGATACTCCGATGACCCCGTCCGCATTCGCCATCATCTTTCCTCCAGCGCTGAGGCTATATCGTAACCGTCTAGTTCAGGGGAGAAACGGGCCCGGACAAAAGTGGGAACAAAAATACGAACAGTCGTGGCGCTTTCGTTCCTACACGCGCGGAAGTTGGGCAAGGGCGTCGAAGTGCGCGTCGCGCGCAAATAGAAGGAGCGAATGTTGCAGGACGAGGGCCGCGATCCACATATCGTTCGTCGGGATGGGAGTGCCTTGCTTGCGTAGTTGCCGGTAAACCGCGCCGTAGTGATACGTTGTCTGTACATCGGCGTAGAGCACGCTGACACCAGACTTCAACAGAAAGCGGCGCAGCACACCCTCGTTTCGCGGCCCTTGTGTACCCACAGCAAATCCGGCGCGCAATTCTCCCAGTACGATGAAAGGTAGCCAGACTTCATCCGCAATTTCGACCATTTGAACAACTGACACATCTCCCCGGCACAAATCGGCATACCGGTTGGTATCGAGCGCCAGCTTCACTTCCACATCTCTTCGTCAATAGTGTCCTGCGCAGCTAAAGCTCTATCGAAAGCGCTATC
>QIAK01000230.1:0-2725 GCA_003225515.1 Acidobacteriota bacterium
TGAAGTTCAGGGTACAAATTCGGCCTTTACGATTGAGACCTTCGGTCGTCCGCGCCGCATCACCGTCGATCCCGACCACCATGTGCTGACGAACTCCAGCGACGTGAAGCTGCGTGCGTCCATCCTGCGCGGCCAGGCCATGCAGCAGCAGGGGGATCTGTCGGGCGCTCTAGTCGAGTTCAACAAAGCTCTCGACCTTAACAAAAACAGCTCGCTTGCCCATTACCGCATCGCCGAAGTTTTCTTCTTTCAGCGAAACTATCAGGCCTCCGCCAACGCCTACCGTGCCGCCATTGATGGAGACGGCGAGCCCCGCTGGACGGAAGTCTGGAGCCATATTCAGCTCGGCAAGATTTTCGACATCACCGGCCAGCGTGAACGCGCCGTCGGCCAATACCGCCAGGCTACGCAGACCAACGACAATACTTTCGGCGCACTGGAAGAAGCCAGAAAGTATCTGCAGAAGGCGTACGAGCGGCCCAAGGAAAAATCGGCTAATTAAGCAGGACCGTTAGCCTCCTCGCCCCTTCATCAACTTAGGCGCCCCGGGCCATCATCGGAGTCAATGCCCTAACGGCCTAGTTACGACAGCCGACGTGCCGATTGGACACGGTGTGTGCGTTGCGCAACGTCCTAGGTTTGTATCACATGCAGCTGAGCGCTCCATTCTCTATAGAATTTCGTTTGGATAGATATTTGCTCGTACAGTGGCAAGGGTGCGTTATGAAAGCCAAACTCGCTGCTGTGTTTCTATTCCTGATACTTTCCGCAAAGGTTGCTATTGGTCAGAATCAGAATCCGCCCTTCTATCCGTTCGGCCGGTATCCGGCAGAACGCACATATAAAGGAAAACCAGTTACTCCGAAGCTCATCACCCCAACACAGAGCCGGTTCAGAACGGTACTACGAAACGGTGAGGGGAAAGGGCCGAATTTTGCCGGTCATTACACTGTCGTTGAATGGGGATGTGGTTCCAATTGCGTATCTTTTGCTGTCGTCGATGCTGTGAATGGAAAAGTCTTCGACACTGATATGCCACCTGTTAACGATGAGTATCCTTGTGGACTTTTGTACAAACTTGAAAGCAGGCTCTTTGTGGTGGCAAAGAGCAGCAGTGTCAATGGCGACTGTAAGGCTCACCTTTACATTTGGGACGGCTCACGATTCAAGCCTGTGAATGATTCCACACCCGTCCATCAGACGATGATCTTCACTGCCGCTGATGGCACCTTTCAGTTTTCTCATCCGAGTGATTTTCAGGTTTGTACACAGGGGAAAATCGAGCCATGCATCCAGTCCTACATTCCCGTTTGCGAGCAAGATGCACTCGTTTGTGTAATTTATGCAGCCAAACAGTTCGAGGACACGAGTTTCGGAGGGGTTTCATTTCAGGTGCGAGAGATTGTGAGGAAGGGAGAAACAATGACAGCCGACGTGTGCGTGACACCCTACCCACGAAAAGACCCAGGCGGTATCTCAGACTGGCCCGAGTTTCTAGTTTCCGCCGAGCACCCGCAGGAGATGATTAGTGGAATTTTATTTCTTCACGGAGTCAACGGTGGAGTTGCTATGAGCCATTCGATTTCTGTGGACCTGTACCGCTCGTTTCACAAGCAGCGGTGTTTTGAGTTGAGCGTTAGTCTGACTCAAACCAATCCGAACGTCTCCGAGCCACCTATGAAGACACTTACGCGGGCTCAACAGAAGGAGTTGGATCAGAGCATGTCGCAGATGTTACACAGCTTCCGCTTCTCAAAATAGAGCTTGTTGATCGCCAGTTGGCGGAAAATCCTCATTTCACTTATCGATATTCGCGGAGCCAAACCGTGGCCACAGTCATCGAATCCTGGCATGAGGTGAGGAAAGATGTGTCACATGCGCCAAGAAGATTTGCCCTTCGTTGGTAGTTCGCATGAGTTTGTGGGAGCTGAGCAGGGCAACACCAATGTTTCGGTGTTCCTATTCCATGGGAAGCCGGGTTCGGGACCGGGTCCGCACCGGCATCCTTATGACGACATTCAGTTCATCCGTGAAGGCCGCGGGTTGTGGACAGTAAACGGCAAAGCCTTTGAACGCAGCGCTGGGGACATCTTTGTCATCAAGGCCGGCGAGATCCACAATTTCAAGGCGGTTGGCGATTCACCACTGGTACAATTCGACGTTCACCTCAGTCCCCGCTTCACTCAAGAAAATCTATCGAGCAGTGGATTGCAATTTGACTGCGCCCTCGGCAGACACAAGCGCTCTTCTTCCGAGAACGAACCCCACGGCTAACCTTTTTCCCCTCTCTATGGTCTAAGTACCTACATGTCAGCCGGGAACTTTACTGAGCCCGTCTGCGTATTACTGATCAGATGGTTGGGCGGGATTGAGACCCCTCGCCTGAACGTTACCCGGGTGCCCCCACGCTCCTCCCCGGAGGCGTGGGGGCATGATTCTTCGAAAATCCTATGCGGATGCTTCTCGACATTATCCGGCAGTCGCTGTCCACGTTGTGGGCGCATAAATTGCGCTCGTTTCTCACCATGTTCGGGATCGCCTGGGGCGTAGGCTCCTTGCTGCTTTTGGTCGGCTTGGGAGAAGGCTTCCGAAGCGGACAGCAAAAACAACTGGCCACGCTCGGACAAAACATCATGTTTATGTTTCCCGGGCGGATTTCTGCGGTTGAAGGCAGCACGCTATCCGGCCAACTTTATTACTTCACCTACAAAGACTATCTGGCGAT
>QIAK01000230.1:2748-3484 GCA_003225515.1 Acidobacteriota bacterium
TTGAATCGCGAGAACATCCGCGCAGTCAGCGACTACGGATCCACCAACGGCCAAGTCTTCGGCGTAGCCTCTGACTACAATCAGATTCGCAACGTCCCAGTCGAGCCGGGGCGCTTTTTCAATAATCAAGACAATGCCGAGCGCCGCCGGGTGGCCGTGGTGGGCTGGGAAATGCTCAAGAACATGTTTCCTGGAAGGCCCGCAGTCGGCTCGACCATTCTTCTGAACGGCATCAACTTTGATGTTATCGGTGTGGTCGCGAAGGTCGGACGCGACGGCAATAATGGAACCAACTCGCGGATCTTCATCCCGATTGAAACCATGCGCGACCTGTTTCCCATGACCAAGGCGAATTCTGAAGACGCAATCTCGTTCATCAACTATCGTCCGATCACCGCAGACCTGCACGCCGAAGCCAAAGATGAAATTCATCGTATTCTGGCGCGGCGTCACGGTTTCAATCCTAAAATGCAGGACGCGTTTGAAGATTGGGACACGATCGAGAACATGAAGCGCGTCGGTAAAATCTTCGACGCAATGGACTGGTTTCTGGGCGTCGTCGGGGTTGTGACGCTGGGCCTGGGAGCCATCGGCATTATCAACATCATGCTGGTGTCGGTAACGGAGCGGACAAAAGAGATCGGGCTGCGCAAAGTGCTGGGTGCGACCTACCGCGCCATTCTGACGCAGTTCTTTATCGAAGGCGCGTTCCTCACCGCTTTCAGTGGCGGTATCG
>QIAK01000230.1:3719-18219 GCA_003225515.1 Acidobacteriota bacterium
TAAGAGCTAGAAGCTAGGAGCTGTTTCGCATGATCATCGATCTCGCAACCCAGGCTTACAATGCGCTGCGCCACAACCGGCGCCGCACTGTGCTCACCATGCTCGGGATGGCCTGGGGCATCGCGACGGTCGTCCTGCTCCTCGCTTATGGAACCGGTTTCGAGCGCGGGTTATGGTCCGCCTTCCGGTCCTTCGGCACCAATCTCGTCTTCATCTTTCCTGGACGCACGGAGTTGCAGGCAGGAGGCACTAAGGCTGGAACGCAGGTTCGACTCAACATTAACGATCTCGACTCGATTCGCACCGAAGTCCCGTTTCTAAAGCGGGTTTCGCCCGAAGCCTTCAAGAATTGCGCTGTCGCCTATGGCACGCGCAGCTCAAATTACGGCGTCAGTGGCGTCTACGCCTCCTATGGACGCATGCGCAAGATGGATGTGGCGGAGGGCACATTCTTCAGTGAGGCGGACGACTTCACACACACGCGCGTCGCCGTGGTCGGCTCCGATGCAAAGAAGAAGCTTTTTTCGGGCCAGAACGCGCTCGGTGAAAACGTTCGCCTCGATGGAATTTCCTACCAGATTATCGGCGTGCTCAAGCATCAGGTGCAGAACGGAGACGACAACATTAACGAGCACGTCTATGTTCCCTACAGCGCGATGAGCGATCTGACCAATACGTATTATTTGAGCGCTGTGGTCATGGAATATGAAGGCGACCACGCCAAAGTCGTGAACGCCGTCCGCGAATCCATGGGGTTCCACCACAACTTCGACCCTAAGGATCATCGTGCCATTTTTGTCTTTGACGTCTTCGCCGACCTGATGGATTTGCAGGTGATCTCGACGGGAATCAAAGTTCTGCTCGGCTTCATCGGCCTGCTCACGCTGGGCATTGGGGGGGTCGGCCTCATGAATATCATGCTGGTATCGGTCACCCAACGCACCCGAGAAATCGGTGTAGAGAAAGCGTTAGGCGCGCACCGCTGGCATATTCTTTTTCAGTTTCTGGCAGAGGCTCTCGTCATCACCGCGCTGGGCGGCCTCTTGGGCGTAGTGCTGGCATATCTGGTCTCGTGGTCCGTAGGATCGCTCACGCTCTGGAGCGCATTCGAAGAAAACGCCAGTGAAGGCGACATCCATCTTTACATTGATTCCGCCACACTGATCTGGTCGACTGCCATTCTCAGCTTTGTAGGAATCATCAGCGGCATGCTGCCTGCTATCAAGGCCGCTCGCCTGAATCCGATCGAAGCGCTGCGCTACGAGTAGGTCAATCTGCCGCGACTGCCTTCATCATCGGTTTGGCTGTGATGGCACGCCAGTCGAGCAAAATATTCGGCAGGATCGCAGCCAGCGCAATTACGGTCCACACCACGGTTTCAATCCCGGGCACTCCGAGCCGAAACACGGCGGGAATGGGAATAATCATTCGCGCCACGGTGAAGACCATAGCAAAAGGATAGCTGCGAATCATCCAGCGGCGGTGCTGGGCGACATTGCCGTGGCGCACGCAATAGAGCGCGATCGCAGTCGTCAACATCCATCCGAGAGATTGCATAGTGGAGGCCGCGACCAGAGACGGGCCGTATCTCATCGTCATAGGAATGCCCAGCGGCGCCGCAATGAATACGCTCACCACGTAAACGTATCCCAATGTGCGGTGCGTCTTGAGATAGCGCGCTCGCAGGCGGTTCGAGAACTGAAACACACCGAGCCCTATCGCCAGCACACCGAAAAAAGCGTGCGGCACGAGGTACCATTTGACAGGCGCGAAGTGCTGCGCGATCTCAGATGTTGGATCAAAGATCCGGGCGTTCTTCATGTATGTCACAAAGATGGTCAGCAGAGCGAATATCAGGAAGAACACAAGTTTGGATTGCGAACGTGAGCGCCCGATGGGCGCAGTGACGGTGGCCATGAGTTTTTCTCCCCAAGTGTAAACAAGGAATCGACGGTTCCTCGTAGAGCGCCTCAATGTCGATCCGCACCGTTGAGGCTTAAAGTGGCGTAATTGTAACTTGATTCTGACATTTTCCAAAGACCCATTTCTTCGGTGAATAGAGCTCAAAACGGCAGGGCTACGGTCCTTGGATTCGAGACATGGGGACGCAAGCTGACTGGTTAACGCTGAGAGCTTTCTAGAATGCTTTACAATTCTTCGGTGACAGAAGTCTCTCAGACACGACTCGATCGAGTTCTGGCACAGCTCCGGCTGTACGAACATCCCCTTCTAAACTTTTCTGCGCGTTCCAAAAGCGACGGCGTCGAAGTCATCATTACATTCAAAGACGAAAACGTCCCGGTCCACACCTACTATTTCGACTTGCACCCCCGCGATCTCGACGACCCGCAGTTCGAATGGAGCTTCCAGCGCCAACTCTACGACGCTCTGCACGACTATTTCGTCGAAATGTTTATCCGCACGCCGCAGGACCGCGCCGACCGTCAGAAGAAGGGCCTGTGAAGGAACTCCGCCAGAAGATTGAGGATGAAATCCGAGAACGCGGCCCCATTCCATTTTCGCGCTATATGGAGCTGTGTCTATATGACCCGGAGCTCGGTTACTATTCGCGCAACGCTGCACAGTTTGGAAAGGCCGGAGACTTCTATACATCCAGCGATGTGCACGCCGTGTTCGGACGCCTGTTGGCGCGCCAGTTCGAAGAGATGTGGCGAGTTCTGGGGTCTCCCGATCGCATGACTCTGAAAGAGCTCGGTCCCGGACGCGGCCTTTTCGCACAGGATGTGCTGGACTGGTCGGAGAAGAAATTTCCGGATTTCTTTCGCGCGTTGCACTACGTCCTGGTTGAAAGGTCGTCTGCACTTCGCGAACGCATCGAGCAGGTATTGAGTGCGCGATTTGAAAGTGGGAAGGTGGCTTTCGGGCGAGGCGACGAAACTCCCGAACACAATCCGGTCATTGTTTTCGCCAATGAATTCTTTGACGCCCTCCCCTTCGAGATTCTCAGCTCGGAGGGTTCCCTGCGCGTCGACACCCGCGAAGGCCACTTCGTCGAAACCTGGGCTCCGCCTTCGCCGCAAGAAATGGAATTCCTTGACCGGTATTCTGTTCATCCCGAACCGGGCGAACGCCTTGAAGTTTCGCTCCTAGCACAAGAGGAAATGCAGGTCATCGCATCCACCGTCCATCGTGGATTCTTCGTAGCCATCGACTACGGTTTCACTCGCGAAGAGCAACTTGCCGGACGTCATCGCGGAACGATGAAGTCGATTCGCCAGCACTCGGTGAGCGCAAACCCGTATGAGGCGCCTGGTGAGCAGGACATCACCGCAGATGTAAATTTCACCGCGCTAGCCGCCATCGCCGATCGACACGGCATGTATAACCATAAACTTCAGACGCAATCGCAGTTCCTGCTCGGTATTGGCGAGGTCAATCAATTTGCCGACGCCTTTGAGGAATGTCGCCTGCCGCAGGAACACGCCAAGGTCGCGCTGCAACTGAAGCACCTAGTCACTCCCGCAGGCATGGGCGAGAGCTTTCACGTGCTTGTGGCGAGTAAGGGAGTTGAGAAAGACAAAGTCGCGACTCTCGCAGGCCTGGAATTCGGGGCGAAAGCTCGCGTCACCTGAGATGATGTGGGGATCGAGCGCCTTGCCTGTAAAGCCCCGGCCACTCCGGCTACCGTTAGCGCGCAACAGGCGTACACTCCACGTCCCGACTTGCGCCCCAGCCTTCCAGCCTTTACGTACTGCACCAGCAGCGGCGCTGGACGAAATTTCTCTCCCAGCGATTTGTGTAGATACTCCAGAATGCTCAGCCGCGTGTCGAGCCCGACGAGATCGACTAACTCGAACGGTCCCATGGGATGATTCAGGCCCAGCTTCAGCGCCTTATCGATGTCAGCCGCTGAGGCGATCCCCTCCTGCAACATGTAGAAAGCTTCATTGCCGATCATGGCATTGATGCGGCTGGTAATGAATCCAGGCGATTCCTTGATCACCACAACTTCTTTGCGCATGCGCTTGCCGACTTCGACCGCGGTGGCAAGGGTCTCGTCATCGGTCTCAAGCGCCCGCACAATTTCGAGCAACTTCATTTTGTGGACAGGATTGAAGAAGTGCATGCCGACGCATTTTTTGGCACGATAAGTGACGCTGGCAATCTCCGTCAGGCTGAGTGAAGACGTATTCGATGCCAGCATGGTTGTGGGCCGGCAGATCTTGTCGAGTAGCGTGAAGATTTCGATCTTCGACTCCATCTCCTCTGGCACCGCTTCGATAACGAGGTCAGCCTCACGCGCGGCCTCTTCGACCGAGCCGGCATACTCCAGGCGCTTTAATGCGGAGTCCGCATCCGGCGCGGTCACTTTGCCGAGTTCAACAGCCTTATCGAGATTTGCGCGAATCTCGCTTTCTGCTTTGCGCAAAGCCCCCGGCAGCAAATCTTCGAGGATGGTGCGATATCCACCAAGGGCCGCAGCGTACGCGATGCCGCGACCCATCGTCCCGGCACCGACGACAGCGATGGTTTGGACTTCAGCCACTTACTTCTCCGCCTTGTCGAGATCCGCAAGAGCGGTGTCAACAGCACCACGAGCCGCTCGCAAATATTCTGCCAGGCGCTTTCGCTCCTCAGGATTCATGCTGGGAATATAAAGACACATCCTCCGCAAAGTGGTCGTGATGTCGTCGACATAATTCATTGCTCGAATCAGTTCACCCGTCGCTACTGCCATGAGAGCTCCTCTTTCTCGTTTGATGCTGCTGTAATCATCCGATGCTCGTTGACTCTGCGCGCTGGCCGTCCGAGCCGGACCCTCTATTTTGGACGCGCTCACGGATTTAGTAAAGGCGACGCGCTTAGCTCGCCATCTGGTAGTTCTAAGAAAAGTACGGATCCATGCGCTCGCGGCCGCGACAAAGGTCCTTAGCGGTAAAGAAATGCTGCTCAGGACGAGAACACCTTTTGATACAAGATCGCACAAAACGCCTGAGTCTTTATTCGCAAGCAGTTGCAGAGCATATAATCGCAATCAATTCTTTTTATGGGGCGTCGGACCGGGGCGCGAATCCAATACGCATATGACAGACAATCCTTTAAAACGCTATATCTTCGCGAGCGACTTTGATCAGACGCTAACGTTCAACGATTCCGGTTACGTGCTCTCCGAACTGGTGGGGATTCCAACTGAAGAATTCGAGCGCAAGGCCAAAGGAATGGCCAAGATCAACCTGGTGCAGCAAGGGGCGGAACTCGCTTATTTGTTATTGCATGATCCCGAGTTCAAGGCCAAAGTGCGAAAGGAACATCTCCGCGAAGTCGGAAAACGAATTCGCCTCAAAGGAGATATCAAGCTCCTGTACCAACTTCTCGACGGCGGCATTGATGGCCTTCAGTTCGATTTCTATGTGCTATCCGCAGCTCCGGTTGAGGTGATTCAGTCCGCTCTCGAAGATATCGTTCCGCCAGATCATATTTTCGGCACCGAATTTCGCTACAAACCATCGGGCGAAATCGATACCATTGTCCGCGCTACAGCCGGTTACGGCAAAGTGGCGGTGCTGAACAGTCTGCTCCTGCAGCAGGTCTCCGGACCCGATCATGTGATTTACACTGGGGATGGCAGCTCCGACATTCACGTCATGCTGCACATTAACTCGCGCGATGGCCTGACCATCGCCGTCTCGGAGTCGACCGACGTTTCGCAGATCGCGAAACGCACTGTGCTCAGCACCAGCGCTCTCGCGGTACTGGCACCCATTCTTGAAGAGATCGCCGGGTGGGAGCGTTACCGCATTCGAAATTTCTTTGAAGCAAACGGAATGCTGATCCAGGAATGGCAGCGCGTCCGCACCGATTGGCTCACGGTTCGTCCTGCCGCCGATTCTTCGCACACTGATGCTGAGTCAGCGGTAATCCGGCTTACGCCTGCGGAATCCTGAGGGTCAGAGCATATGTTGCGCGACAAAAGTCTGATTCCGCTTTCTCGACAACACCAGCACGCTCTGGCGCTGTGCGTTCGCATCGATCGAGCATCGCCGATTCCCGAGGCAGATCTACCGGCGTGGCAGGCGGAAATCGCGCAGCTTTTTCAAAGTGAAGTCAGATTTCATTTCGTGGCCGAGGAACAGGTGTTGTTTCCTGCCGCGCGTAAGTTCCAAGAATTGATTGCCCTAGTCGAGGACCTGCTCTCTGATCACGCCTCGCTGCGGCAAAGCTTTGCTCAAGCAGAAGCGCGGACCTTGAACGCCGCAGACCTATCGGCCTTCGCTCAACACATGTCCGCCCACATCCGCAAAGAAGAACGCCAACTGTTTGAACGCATGCAGGAATCGATGAGTCCGGAAGATCTCGCGTTTCTGGGCCATCAACTGGATGAGGCCCTCAAAGACGCTGTGCAGGCCTGCAGCGTGCCAATGGATGACACTCGTCCGCGCTCAAGATCGTGAAGCGCAGCGAAAATCAGAGAGCCGACAAATTACGCGGCAAAGCTGTCATCTGTCAGCGTGGTGAAAAGGCTTGGGAAGACGGTCGCTCAATTCCGCAAGGTGCGCGAGCTTCGCTGCGAGTTCGTTCGTGAGCCGGTTCCCCTCGAAACGCCAGCGCCAATTTCCGCCATGCAGGCTGGGAGTATTCATGCGGGCCTCGCTGCCCAATCCGAGCACGTCCTGCAGTGGAGTAATACTCAGGCTTGCGGGAGAGCATAACCCGGCGCGGATGAACGCCCAATGGATGCCATCTTCGCAACGGCCCATATAGGCCTCTGCATTGCGCCGTTCGTGGTCCGCCGCTCCAGAGTGCCACCAGCCAGCTACTGTATCGTTGTCATGCGTGCCAGTGTAGATGACTTTGCCCTCAGCGCGATGCGGCAGATAAATATGCGAGCCTTCATCTCCGAAGCCAAACTGCAAAACCGACATGCCCGGAATCTGCAGCCTGTCTCTCAGCGCGTGCACTTCCGGAGTAATGTAGCCTAGGTCCTCAGCGAAGAATGGCAGGCCGCCGAGCGCCTCCCGAAGTTTCAGAAAAAGATCGTCACGCGGCCCATCAACCCAGCGGCCGTTGATCGCCGTGGCTTCGGCTGCAGGAATTTCCCAGAACTGGTCGAAGCCCCGGAAATGGTCCAAGCGGATGTATTCGCAGTTTTGCGTCGCCCAGCGCAGCCGCTGAACCCACCATTCATAGCCGCGCTCCTTCATAACATCCCAGCGATACAGCGGATTTCCCCAACGCTGCCCGGTCTTGCTGAAGAAATCCGGAGGAACACCGGCCACCACTTCCGGCTCGAGATTGCTATTCAGCCGGAACAACTCCCGGTGCGTCCAAACATCAGCGCTGTCGTGGTTCATGAAGATCGCGACATCGCCGACAACTCGGATCGAGCGTTCGCAGCAGTAGCGTCGCAAAGCGCGCCATTGCTCGCAGAAAGCGAACTGCAGCGCGCTGCGAATCAGAATGTCATCGGCCAGTTCCTGACGCGCTTTCTCCAGGGCGGCGGGCTCACGATGCGCAAGATCATCCGGCCACTCATACCAACTGGACAGTTTGTGCCGGGCACGAAGGGCGTCGAAAAGAACGAAATCCTCAAGCCACCACAGATTTTCCTGACGAAATTGGTCAAAGCGCCGCAGCGTATCGGCTGGTCCCGCGCTCAGAAAACTTCGTGCCGCCTCGAACAACAGTGGCATTTTCTGTGCGAAGACCTGTTCGTATTCGACGGCGCCTGAATTCGGCGACTCTGAGATGGAGGCATCCAGCTTCGCGCGGTCAATCCATCCATGGTCAGCCAGCCGTTCAAGACTGATCAGCAATGGATTCCCGGCGAATGCTGAAGTCGAGGAATAAGGTGAGTTCCCGTAGCCTACGGGACCCAGCGGCAGAACCTGCCATAAGCCTTGGCGCGCGGATGCGAGAAAGTCTACGAACTGATAAGCGGCTGGCCCAAAATCGCCGACTCCGCCGCGCGAAGGCAACGACGTGGGATGCAACAGGACGCCTGCGGCGCGCGGAAAGGACATTTCAACTCACTACATGCCCTGCTCGCTGCCGCTGCGCTTCAATGCATTGATTTCTTCTTCGTTGCGCTTGATCTTTCCCGACCGCGTCATCTGGTCGACCAGACTGGAGACGAACATCCCGAATCGCTCCTGCTGCTTGCTCAAAAGCAACTGATCGCGAATCTGATCGCGTTTTGCGGCATAGTCCGCATCGCTGGGCTTTTGATTTTCGAGCACGGCCAACACCACAGCGTTCGATCCGCTGTTGATCGGGCCGCTGATTTCTCCAGGTTTCATGTTGAATGCGACTGAAGCTTGGCCTGACATCGAACCCACGTCCGGCACTTGTCCATCGGGGAGAACGAAGTCGCTGCTCTTCACAGTCGCGCCCAGTTCTTTTGCCGCGCGCTTCAGATCATGCTCCGCTTTCGCGCGGTCCGAAAGTTCCTGAATCTTCTGTGACAGCAAAGTCGAGGAGCGTTCGTTCTTGAATTCTTCCTCAACCCGGCTGCGAATCTCTTCAAACGTCGGCGTCGCGGGCGGCTTCACTCCCATCAGTTGGAAAACCACAATCCCCTGCGGAGAAGAAGCTAAATCCGGCTCCGGCGGTGATTTTTCGGTTGCGCTGAACACCGCGTCCATCAACTGTGTCGCCTGCCCAAGCCCCGGCAGCGCGTCCTTGCGTCCGAAGAAGTCCGATGTGATTACCGGAACCCCGTGAGTCGCCGCGGCTCCATCCAGACCTTGCTTACGCGCATCATTCAGCAGCGCCTCCGCTTGTTTTTGCGCGATCTGCTGCGCCTTCTGCTGTTTGAGAATCGGCTCGATCTCGGCCTTCACTTCATCGAGCGTCTTGGTGTGCGCTTCCTGCTTATCATCGACGCGAATAATATGGAAGCCGTAGCTGCTTTTTACGAGATCGCTGATCTGCCCCTTGGGCAGCGAAAATGCGGTCTTTTCAAATTCCGGAACGGTTTGTCCCTTTCCAATCCAGCCCAGAGATCCACCCTGCTTCGCACTGCCCGGATCTTCCGAATATTTCTTGGCCAGATCTTCCAGCTTCGCGCCGCTTTTCAACTGCTTCAACAAATCTTCGGCACGATGCTGTGCCTCGGCTACGCCCTTTTCGTCCACTTTGCCATCCGCCCCGGGCAAAGGTGTCTTGATCAGGATATGGCTAACTTTCACCTGCTCAGGGGTACGATATTGATCGCGGTGATCGTTGTAATAGGCCCGCAGATCGTCTGGTGTTACCTGAACTGCGGCTTCCGCCTTACTCGTATCAATTACAGCGTATTTGATCTTGCGTTTCTCAGGGATAGAATTCGCGTAGCTCGCCTTGTGGCTTTCGTAAAAGGCTTTCAGCTCGGCATCGGTTGGGTGCAGGCCCTTGCGCAAATCGTCCTGCTTCAACACGGCATAGTCGAATTTGACCTTCGAATTCTGCTTGATGAACTGCTCGCGAATTTCTGCCTCGCTGACAGTGGCGCTGCCTGAAATGAGCGCCTGCAATTTTGTGAGCAGAATATCGTTGCCCACGGCTTCTTCAAATTTAGTCGGAGTCAGGTTCGCCCGCTGCAGCATGTCTTCATACTCGACGTGTCCGATGAAGTTGCCGCCGGGAAAGAAAGTCGCCGCATAACGGCCGTGCTGCAGTTCGTCCTTCACTTCTTCCGGCGTTACGCGCAGTCCCATCCGTCCCGCTTCGCTCAAAAGAGCCTGCCGGCTGATCAACTGTTCTACGGCGCGCTGGGTCTCCTGCTGGATAAGGAACGGCATCAGCTTCGACGCCATCTCTCCGTACCTCTGCGCATCCTGCTGAGCCATCTGCCGCGCAGTCGTACGCACTTCATCGGCGCTCAAATCTGCGCCATCCACTTTCGCGATAATTCCCTTACCGGGCGAACCGGTCAGTTCAGAGGTGAGGCCGCCGGGGATAAAAGTAATCACCATGGCGCCGCAAATTACGAGAAGGATGCCGCTAAGAATGATCTTCTTGGTCGGTCCCTGAGTCTGCAAAAATCGAATCATTTCTTATCACTCCAGAGTGGTAGGACGAATTTTTAATTATAAACGAGCAGGAACGCTTCTGCCTTCGCGCCGGAAGGCAATTTCGAATGCCCGCGGAAGAACCACGGGGTCGTGCTTCGAAAGCCATCAGGCAGTAAGTTGTCTTAAATTCCGCTATTGAAACGAATTAATATAAGTGTTATCCATTCTCGGGGACATTTCTCTACTAACGTGTCCTCAGACAACGTCGGCATAACCGCATTGATAGGAGCACAATGAACTCAGGCGAGCGGCTGGCAATCACCCTATTGGTTCTGACACAATTCCTTCCGATTTCATTCCTGTACGCTCAGACTCCCGCTGCCCACGTTAAGCACGCGGCCGAACCCACGCTTCCCCTACACGATGGCTGGTCTTTGCAGACCTCGACCAAGGTCGAAGCCAAGGGCGAAGTCATCTCTACCCCGAAATTCGTTCCCAAGGGATGGCACCAAGCCACGGTACCTACAACGGTTGTGGCTGCCCTGGTCAAGGATAAGAGCTTTCCTGATCCCCTTTTCGGGACGAACCTTCGGGATTTTCCAGGAGTCAATTATCCCATCGGCGCGAATTTTTCTAACATCCCGATGGCGCCCGACAGTCCTTACGCCGTTTCCTGGTGGTATCGCAAGCAATTGGCGGTTCCTGCTGCCTACAAGGGCAAGACGGTCTGGCTGAAATTCAACGGGATCAACTATCGCGCGAACATCTGTCTCAACGGAAAACAGGTGGCCAAGGACGACGATGTCGCCGGCGCCTGGCGGACTTACGAATTCAATGTCACGGACGCGGCCAAGCCCGGCGCCGAGAACGTGCTCGCGGTCCAAGTCTTCTCCCCCACCGAACATGATCTCGCCATCACTTTCGTCGACTGGAACCCCGCCCCTCCCGACAAGAACATGGGGTTATGGCGCGAAGTTTACTTGACTACGAGCGGTCCGGTGGCATTGCGCTATCCCACCGTCGTGTCGAAGCTAAATCCCCCTGCCAACGACAGTGCCCGCCTCACGGTAACTGCGCAAGTAAAGAATGGCACCAATCAGGCGGTTAAGGGCAAGCTCAAGGGAGAAATTGAAAAGGTCAAATTCGAGCAGGACGTAGAACTCGCGCCCAATGAAACGAAAGACGTCACTTTCACCCCCGACAATTTCCAACAACTCGTATCTACGAGTCCGCGCCTGTGGTGGCCCGCGCAGATGGGCAAACCAAATCTCTATCCCCTCCACATGGAATTTGAAATCAACGGCGCTATCAGCGACCACTCGTCCACTCAGTTCGGCATCCGTGAAATCACCTCTGACCTGAACTCAATCGGTGGACGCGCCTTCCACATCAATGGGAAGAACATCCTGATTCGCGGCGGAGGCTGGACCCCTGACCTCATGCTTCGCGAAACTTCACAGCGCCTGCATGACGAATTCCGCTACGTAGAGGACATGGGACTCAATACTGTCCGCCTTGAAGGCAAGCTCGAGACTCAGGAATTCTTCGACACCGCTGACCGCGATGGAGTCCTCGTCATGGCCGGATGGTGCTGCTGTGATTTCTGGGAACGCTGGCCGCGCTGGCAGCCGAAAGATTTTGAGATCGCCAAGCAGTCCCTGCGCGATCAGATTTATCGCTTGCGCAGCCATCCCAGTCTCGTTATGTGGCTGAACGGCAGTGACAATCCTCCGCCGCCGGATGTTGAGCAGATGTACCTCGATGTCGAGAAAGAATTGTTCTGGCCCAATCCTGTTGTTTCATCGGCGACGGGAAAGCAGACCAGCGTCACCGGAGACAGTGGAGTGAAGATGACTGGCCCCTACGAGTATGTAGCGCCCAGCTATTGGGAGGTCGACACACCCCAGGGCCAACCCGATCGCAAACAATGCAATCCCGGAGGTTGCGGCGGCGCCTACGGTTTCAACACCGAAACCAGCATGGGACCAGCCGTTCCGCCGGTTGAAAGCATCCGCGCAATGGTGGGCAAGGCTCACATGTGGCCCATCGACGACGTTTGGAACTATCACGCGGGCGGCGGCGAGTTCAAAACCATCGGCGTTTTCAGCGACGCCCTCGCCAATCGCTACGGCAAGTCCGACAATGTGGAAGACTTCGCCACCAAGTCGCAGATGCAGACCTACGAAGGCGTACGCGCCATGTATGAGGCCTATAGTCGCAACAAGTATCAGGCCACTGGCGTCATTCAATGGATGCTTAACAATGCGTGGCCTTCCATGATCTGGCATCTCTACGACTACTATCTGCGTCCCGGCGGGGGATACTTCGGCGCCAAGCGCGCCCTGGAAGCGCTGCATCCTATCTACGGTTATGACGATCATTCGATTTGGGTTGTGAGCAGCCAATACGAAGACGCCAAGGGCCTGAGGCTCACTACGAAAATCTATAATCTCGATGCAACCGAAAAGTTCACACAATCGAACACCGTCGACGCCCCGGCCGACAGCACTGCGAAAATATTCTCCTTGCCCGACGTCAGTGGATTGAGTCCCACGTACTTCCTTTTATTGCGCCTGGAAGATTCAACCGGCAAACTCGTCGGCTCGAATTTGTACTGGCTCTCGACCAAGACTGAAACTCTCGATTGGGCGAAGACCAGTTGGTGGGTGACTCCGACCTCATCGTTCGCCGACTACACTGCTCTGTCTCAACTACCGAAGGTGAAATTGAAAGTCACCGATCGCAGCGAACGAAAAGGTGAACAAGAGATCACACACGTAACTCTACAGAACCCGAGCAAGAGTCTGGCGTTCTTCGTGCGCCTGAAAGTCGACAAAGGAGTTAAGGGCGAAGAGATTCTCCCTGTGGTCTGGGAAGACAATTACATCTCCCTGCTACCCGGCGAGAAACGTGAAATCACCGCTACCTACCGCGCCAGCGAGTTGGGCACGGCGAAGCCGACGATCGAAGTCAGCGGATGGAACGCGGAATAAGAAGTGATTGAGTGTTTGTGAGATTGGGTACTTGGGTGTTTGAAAACCTGAGATGGATCGGTTTGGTTTTCAAATTACTCAATTACCCAATTTGCGTTGTTCACTCTTCCTCGGGCGGGAGTTCGAAATTCACTAAGTCGCCACGGAAGCCGTTCGTTTTCCAGGCTCCGAACGCGATGCCGACCGCCATCCAGATACTACCCACGATCCAAGCCTTCCAACTCAGGTTTTTCCAGAGAAAGAAGCAGATGGTAAATCCTGCCAGCGGCGGAGCCCATATGGCAAGCGCCGCCAATGCCGCTCCTGCAGCCGCTATCAAAGTCCAATTCGAACCCGGCCACAGAACTAACGCGATCACCAGCGCAGTCAGCACCAGCGGAGGCATCGCATTGTGTTTCCCTTCGCGCACGTAATATCGTACAAACGCCGCCAGGTTCACGCCCATGAAGGCGATGAGCGCTCCAAAGTTGAGCATCTCAGCGCCAAGCCCGTAGCTGAACAGGTTGAAGCTTACAAGCAGCGCCCCCACCAAAGCGATGACTCCCACGAACAGAACGTTATTGCGGGGCACATGCCGCTTGGGATCGACCTGCCCAAAAAAAGCCTGCGGCAACGCCTTGCTGCGGCCCATGCCATAGAGCAGGCGCGCCGCGCCGATCTGCGCTCCCATGCCGGAGCCAAAGTTGGCAACCAACAAGGTAAAGCCCACAATCGCGAACATCGGCTTCCAGGCTCGACCCGCCACGAAAGTGAATGCCGTATCGCTGTTAGGAAAAGGTTGAGTAGCGGGCCACAGCAGTTGCGCCGCATAAACCTCGAGCGCCGAAAGCACTCCAATCACAAAACACGTCAGCACGGTGGCCAGCAGTATGTTGCGCCGGGGATTCTCCGCCTCTTCCGACAGCGTGGAAATTCCGTCAAAGCCGATATAGCTCAGTACTGCAATTGACGTCGCACCCAGTACAGCTTTTGTATTCCAGAGCGAGGGGTCGTAAAAAGGACGCGTAAAGAACGACGCGCCATCGTGGTCATGGCCCATGATGTAGCGGGCCGCGACCATAAAGAAAATTGCGACGACTGCACCCATCCCCGCCGCTAGTAATGTATTGACGCGAGCCGAGGTTTTAATGCCCTGCAGATTCAGAAACGTGAAAACGGCCCCGAAAAACATCGCCCATGCCCAGTATGGAATCCCGGGCGCGAAAACAAACGCCTGCTGGCTGCACCAGATAATGCAGATCATCGGGTTCAGAATGTAGTCCATCACCATGCTCCAACCGGTCACGTAACCCAGCGCTGGATTGATCTCCTGCCCTACGTATGTGAATGCCGAGCCCGCGCTGGGATATGCTCGCGCCATACGGCCATAGCTAAACGCCGTAAACAGCATGGCCACCATCGCAATGAGTAGCGTTGTGACGACGTGTCCGTGCCCGCTATCACTGAGCACACCAAAAACCGACATCGGGGCCACGGGCTGAATCACGATAATGCCGTACAGGATCAGATCCCAAAGCGTGAGCGTGCGGCGAAGCCGAGGCGCGGCAGTGGAAG
>QIAK01000061.1 GCA_003225515.1 Acidobacteriota bacterium
AAGAAATCAAAAAGCCCCACCCTCTCGCAAAGAACGCGAGAAGGGTGGGGCAACCTATTTCGTGGATAGTGTCCGCGTCAAGGCGTTTAGTTGATCGAGAACGAGAGTGCGCTGGATGCTCCACCACCCGGCGCAGGGTTCGATACCACAATGTTAGCAGTGCCGGACGACACAATACTGGCGGCGGGCACATATACATTGTCTGTACTGAAAGGTCCGATATGGCAGAACTTACGGGAGTGCAGAAGCAGTACATCCTTCACTGGGGAGAGATGGGGACGCGGTGGGGGATCAACCGGACGGTGGCGCAGATTCATGCGTTGCTGTACCTTTCGCCGCACGCGTTGCCGGCCGAGGAGATAGCGGAGACGCTGAGTGTAGCGCGATCGAACGTGAGCACGTCCATCCGGGAGCTGGAAACCTGGGGAATCGTTCGTGCGGTGCACGTGCTGGGCGACCGGCGGGAACATTATGAGTCAATGAAGGATGTTTGGGAGATGTTCCGGCTGGTGATTGAGCAGAGGAAGCGGCGGGAGATCGATCCTACGCGGGAAATTTTGCGGCGGTGCCTGGCGGATCTGGATATGAAGGAGTCGGGGGCGGTTTACACGAAGGAGCGTCTGGAGGCGATGGCGGGCTTCTTTGAAGCGGTCACTGAGTTATACGACGGAATGAAGGGACTGCCGACGGGAACGGTGAGGAAGCTGCTGCGCATGGGGATGAAGGTGAGGAAGAAAGCGGGATAATTTCTTGTGCTGAATACCGTGATTAACAGGATGATTCGACGGAACTGCAACCGATCGTAACCGCAGGAGGTGACGATTTCCCGGAAGGTGAGAACGCACGGCATTCCGAATGCGGTTGGATTTTGCCTTTGAGGTTTACCGGCATGGCTGGTCGACAACAGTACCCAGAAGGCAATGACCGCGGTGCGCAGTTTTCTAGTGGAGGCGGAGCGCGAACCTGTACACTAACTGGAACCCTCAACTAAAATGCCGGAGCGGTACCGACAGGTTCCGATGAAGCAGGAAAACCCTGAAGTAAACCAGCCCACGGAAGCCAGCCCGGACGAGAGGTCCGGGATGTCGCGTTTGTCCGCAACGAACTCTTCAAGGTCGTCCCCGACGTCATCTTTGAACACAATCGAATCTTCGCTCGGAATTTCTCCCGCTTCTCCTGACGACAGTGGCATCAAGAAAGAACTGCGACGGCTGAACCGCGCATTGCATGCGTTGAGTGGCTGCAGCCGCGCGTTGGCGCAAGCAGGCAGCGAGCAGGAATTGCTGCAGCAGATTTGCGATGTGATTGTCGAGATGGGCGGATACCGAATGGCGGGAATCGCCTACGCGGATCAGGACGAGGAGAAAAGAGTGCGTCCCGTGGCGCATGCCGGCCACGAAAGTGAATATCTGGAAGCAATTCAATTGAAGTGGTCAGATACTCCGGCGGGGCGTGGACCGGCGGGTACGGCAATTCGCGAGAACCGAATTTGCGTAGTTGCGGACGTGGCGAGTGATCCGATGTTCGCACCCTGGCGTGAGTCGGCCTTGAAGCGAGGTTATGCGGCGGTGATAGCACTGCCGCTGAGGGTGGCGGGGTCGCCGTTCGGGGTGCTGGCGATTTATTCGCAGCAGGTGGGCTCTTTCGAAAGCGCGGAAGTGGATCTGCTTACCGAGATCGCGAACAGTCTGGCGTATGGGATTACTGCGATTCGTTCGCAGGAGGAAGGAAGACGCGCGACATCGGCGCTGCGGGAGGCTGAGGAAAAATACCGCCAGCTAGTGGAACAGGTTCCGGCGATTTCGTATGTTGCTGAGGCGGGCGCGCTGGGCTGCTTTCGTTATCTCAGCCCGCAGGTGCAAACGATCCTCGGATATAGAGCGGAGGATTGCTTGTCGGACCCGCGCTTCTGGTGGGAGCACTTGAATCCGGCGGACCAGGGAGTAGCGCTGCTGGAGGATACGTGGGAGGAAGGTCGTCCATTTCGGGTGGAATACCGAATGCGGAGGCAGGATGGCAGCGAAGCGTGGCTACGTGATGAGGCTGTGATTGTAATTGAACCTCAAACGGGACGCCGGCTGACGCGTGGCATGTTGATCGACATCACCGAACGCAAGCGCGCAGAGGAGGCGTTGCGCGAGAGCGAAGAACGATACCGCTCATTTCTGGAGCAGAGTTCGGAGGGAATTTTCAGGATGGAGTACGATCCGCCGGTGCCATGTGACCTGCCGGTGAACCAACAAATTGCATGGGGCTTGAAGACCGGCTACATGGCGGAATGTAATGACGTGATGGCCAAGATGTACGGGCGGGCATCGGCGAAAGACTTAATGGGGAAGCCGCTATCGGATTTTCTGGTGCTCAAGGATCCGCTAACGCAGCAACTGATGGAGAACTTTATCAACGGGGGATATCGGATCGCGGATCAGGAATCGCGGGAGATGGATTCCTCGGGGCAGAAGAGAACTTTCCGGAACACCATGGTAGGGACCATCATTGACGGAAACTGGGTGAGGACTTGGGGAATTTCGCAGGACGTGACCGAGCGCAAGCATCTGGAAGAACAGTTGCGAAACGCGCAACAGCTGGAGGCGATCGGGCGGCTCGCGGGAGGCGTGGCGCATGACTTCAACAACATTCTGAGCATCATTATGGGGCACGGCGAGTTGCTGCTGGGGTCGCTGGGCGGGGACAACCGCGCACGAAACGGCCTGGAACAGATTCGCCGAGCGGCGGATCGTGCGGCATCGCTGACCCAGCAACTCCTGGCCTTCAGCCGGAAACAGGTGCTGCTACCGAAAGTTTTGGATCTGAATGAGGTAGTGGCCGATGTACTCTGATCGGCGAGGACATCAATCTCAGCGCAAAACTGGCAACCAACTTGAAACAAATCAAGGCCGACCCCGGACAGATTGAACAGGTGCTGATGAACCTGGCAGTCAATGCGCGCGATGCAATGCCGCACGGCGGCAAACTGGTGATGGAAACCTCGAACGTGGAAGCGGGAGCGGAGCTGGCGCGCGGTCTCGATCTCGCCCGTGGACAGTACGCCATGCTGGCGGTACGGGATTCCGGGCATGGTATGGATGCTGCGACCCTGGCACACGTGTTCGAACCATTTTTTACCACGAAACCGATGGGGAAGGGCACGGGACTTGGCTTAGCGACGGTGTACGGAATTGTGAAGCAGAGTGGTGGAAGTATCCAGGTGGAGAGCGAAGTTGGATGCGGGACGGCATTCCGGATTTATTTACCAGCGGCAGAGGGTACGACCGGCAAGCGGCGAGAGCCCGCCGCGGCGCAACGGCCCGAAGGCGGCACGGAGACGGTTCTGATTGCGGAGGACGAACCTGACTTGCGCGACCTCGCCAATATCTTTTTGTCGGGATACGGCTACAAGGTGCTGGAGGCGGCGAGCGCCGAGCAGGCGATTGAGGTGGCGGATAATTTCAAAGGTGCGATTGATCTTCTGCTGACCGATGTCATCATGCCGGGAATGAGCGGACGCCAGTTGGCGGAAAGTATTTTGCAGAAGCGTCCGCAAACTAAGGTCGTTTACATGACGGGATATACCGACGATATGGTCATACAGCACAAGGTGCTGGAGCCGGGAGTGAAGCTGCTGCAGAAACCTTTTGGCAGAGTCGATCTTGCGATGAAGGTGCGGTCGACGCTGGATGGGAAATAGGGCCGAGTTTAGATTTTTGATTTTTGATTGAGATTGCAGATTTCGGATTGCAGATTTCGGATAGACGATCACGCTAACGTGCACAAGGGAGATGGGATGATGGAGGCGGCGGGTTCGGGGAAAAAGGTTTGGGTGACGCTGAAAGGGCTTCCACTCAGCATACAGCTGAATTGGCCATTCCATCAGTCCACGTCGGGCGCTGATTTTTTTGTGCTGCACGGGGACATACGGCTAGAAGGGTCGGAAGGGCTGCACGCGCCGGTGGCGGTGAATCTTTCGCAAACCGTGCGCGAGGTGATGCCGTCGCTCGAAGCGAAGGACGCTGAGGCTCCGGTGATCAATGCGCTGCGCAAGGAAGTGGACCGGCGGCAGATCGAGTTTGTGAAGTCGGGAAAATTGTTGCCGGTACCGTTTTCCAGCCGGCACTACGATTTCAAGCGGCAGCAGTGGGTGTTTGGCAAAGCCACCGACGACGTGATGGCGGAGTTTGCGGAAAGAAAAGTTTACTGGCAGACGAAATTGACAGGCGAGAAGAGGGTGTGGATCGGCGATCCGACCGAAGCGCAGTATCTGCAAACGACTCCGGCTCACTTCATTGAAGTGGCGGCGCGATTGGTTGCGGCGCAGGGCCTGCTGCGAATCGACGGCGAGTGGGCCGAGGCAATGCCTCCGCTGATGAATCAGGCAGAACGATTCGAGAACATGCGGCGGCAGGCGTTGGAAGCGCTGGAGAAGAAGCACGCGTTCGAGAGAGGGTAATGGCGGCGGCAAACACAAGGTCCCTCCACTGCGCTCGCATTCGCCTAGCTCCGGTCGGGATGACAGTGTGTTTTTGAGTGCCGAGAATAGTTTTTCCTCTTCGGGCATATCCTCTGTTTTCATACCTATTACTGACTCGATGCATAGCTACACCGCGGCTGGTTTGCGGAGGATTTGTGCAACGACCGTTCCCAGCGTCAGCAGTGACATCAGCGAGATGATTACCAGCGATGCGACGCAGTAGATACACCAAACGCCGAGGACGTTGGCTTCGATGTTTGCCAGGTAGATTGAAAAAGCAAGTCCGGCGAAAGTTGGAACCAGGAGCAGGCGATAGGAACGCAGGAATGCGAGTGCGGCCATGAGAATGTATCCGGCGATCCCGATGGCGGCGACTGGAATTCCGGCGAGCACGGCGTAGGGACTGTGGTTGACGACCCCGCAGTCCCAGTGTTCGTTAATGCTGCACGGGGAATCGCCGTACTCGCGGTAGTGTTCGCGCAGAGCGAGCGAAGAGACGATGACGCCGAGTACGGCGAGCACTATAAGCAGATATTTCATGCGTTTCCTTTGATCAGTAATTAGTTTTCCATGTGTAACGTGGCGCTCCAAACTTCTATTTTTTCCCAAACAATTATTTCCTGGATGCGCTTGCGGCGGTTGCGTCTTTTATCAAGTCCGAAGGCTGCCAATCACTGCCGTGATACCAGTTTACGATCTTCCCGTCGGGGCCGATGACAGCCGTGCTCAGGTTGTGAGTGATCAGGCCGCCCTCGGATTTTACGGTTAGCCCGAAGAAATTCGCGATGTTGAGCAGATCTGCTGTTTTGGGAGCGGCGAATTCCCAGCGATTGAACAGTGCCGGTGCGTGCGTGTGTGCGACCGAGAAGCCGTAGTCGCGAAGAA
>QIAK01000062.1:0-6957 GCA_003225515.1 Acidobacteriota bacterium
GAATTCAAAAATTGGGGTACGTTCCGTCTGTCCCCATGTTTCCCGTCCCATGTTTCCGTCCCCATGTTTCCCCGATGACATTCCCCGCGGACTGGCCGCAACCTATCAGGAAATTGATCGCACCGCAACGAAAAAAGGCCCCGCTCTTTCGAGCGGGACCTTTGACTTTGCCGACGACCAACGACTAACGGCCAACGACGTCCTTAGTACATATCTCCCATGCCGCCGCCGTGTCCTGGGGCTGCCGGAGCTTCCTTCTTCTCAGGAATCTCCGCGATCAGGGCTTCGGTGGTGAGCATCAAGGACGCGATCGATCCGGCATTCTGCAGCGCAGTGCGGACGACCTTTGTGGGGTCGAGCACGCCGGCCTTGACCAGATCTTCGTATTCGTTGGAGAAGGCGTTGAAGCCGTAGTTCGACTCTTTCGAATCGAGCACCTTGCCGAGGATGACTGCGCCTTCTTCGCCGGCGTTCTCGGCGATCATGCGCAGGGGCTCGGTGATGGCGCGCTTCACGATGTTGATGCCGATCTGCTCATCGCCATCAGCCTTCACTTTTTCAAGTGCGCTGGCGCAACGGGCCAATGCTACTCCGCCGCCCGGGACAATTCCTTCTTCCACGGCTGCGCGAGTGGCGTGCATCGCATCTTCCACGCGGGCTTTCTTTTCCTTCATTTCGGTTTCGGTGGCGGCGCCGACTTTTATCACGGCTACGCCTCCGACCAGCTTCGCCAACCGCTCCTGCAGTTTCTCGCGGTCGTAGTCGCTGGTAGTCTTGTCGATCTGGCTGCGAATTTCCTTCACGCGGCCTTCGATTTCAGCGTGCTTGCCTTTGCCTTCGACCACCGTGGTGTTGTCTTTGTCAATGGTGATCTTCTTGGCCTGGCCGAGGTCGCTGATCTGAACGTTCTCGAGCTTGATGCCGAGATCTTCAGTGATGGCCTTGCCGCCGGTCAGGATTGCAATGTCCTGCAGCATGGCCTTGCGGCGATCGCCGAAGCCAGGAGCCTTGACGGCCGCGACTTGCAGCGTGCCACGCAGTTTGTTGACGACGAGGGTGGCGAGCGCTTCGCCTTCCACGTCTTCCGCAATGATCAGGAGCGGCTTGCCGGACTTGGCAATCTGCTCGAGCAGCGGAAGCAGGTCCTTCATCGAGCTGATCTTCTTTTCGTTGATCAGAATGTAGGCGTTCTCGATGGCAACTTCCATGCGCTCGGGATCGGTCACGAAGTAGGGCGAGAGGTAGCCGCGGTCAAACTGCATGCCTTCGACGACTTCGAGCTGAGTTTCGAGAGTCTTCGACTCTTCGACGGTGATGACGCCATCTTTGCCGACCTTCTTCATGGCTTCGGCAATGATCTTGCCGATAGTCTCGTCATTGTTAGCCGAGATGGTGCCGACCTGGGCAATCATTTCGCCGGTGACGGGCTTCGACAGCTTGTCGATTTCGCCATTGACGCGGTTGCCTTCTTTGTCGATCTTGCCGCAGATGATGGTGACGGCTTTCTCGATGCCGCGCTTCAGGGCCATCGGATTCGCGCCGGCGGCAACAGTCTTAACGCCTTCGCGGAAAATGGCCTGCGCGAGAACGGTTGCGGTGGTGGTTCCGTCGCCGGCGACGTCCGAGGTCTTGCTGGCAACTTCGCGAACCATCTGGGCGCCCATGTTCTCCAGGCCGTCCTTCAGTTCGATTTCTTTTGCAACGGTGACGCCGTCTTTGGTGATGGTCGGCGAACCGAATTTCTTTTCGATGACTACGTTGCGGCCCTTGGGGCCGAGTGTGACCTTCACGGCATCGGCCAGAAGGTTGACGCCGCGGAGGATCGCCTGCCGGGATTCTTCTCCGTGAACGATATGCTTTGCCATTGCTGTTATCTCCTATTTAGTTCTGTCGCAGGATTGGCCTGCGGGATGTTGGTTAGGTGCGGCTTCGACCTTCCGGCTCTCGGCTTCCGCAAATTCAATCGGATCCAAGAAGACTGGGGCCTGCCGCTCCTTGCTGGCCTAAAGCGCTCCGCCCCGGAAGCCGGGAGCCGAACGCCGGAAGCCGACTTACCGCCTCGATCCAGCTAATTCCTTCTTGGCCGGAGCTGCGGCGCCGGTGAGGACTCCGAGGACTTCTTCTTCCTTCATGATGATGAAATCTTCGCCATCAATCTTGATTTCGGTGCCGGAGTACTTGCCGAACAGAATGCGATCGCCGTCTTTCACGGCCAATGGAAAGGTCTTGCCTTCGTCGTTGGTGCGGCCTTTGCCGGTGGAGATTACTTCGCCTTCCTGCGGCTTATCTTTTGCCGAGTCGGGGATGATGATGCCGCCACGTGTGGTGGAAGCCTCTTCCACGCGACGGACCAGAATGCGGTCATGGAGTGGTGAGAATTTCGCCATGGGTCTGTTACTCCTTTCGAGTAGTTAAGAAGGTGATTTGCCTTCAGTTGATTTGCGTAAACCTATGATTTATATGGGTTAGGCGGCTGTGTTAGCAGTTGAGCCTTACGAGTGCTAATTGTAGGACGAGAGGCGCGGAATGTCAAGCGGGTTCGGGCACAATCTGGGCACAATCCAAGCATGACACATGGAGTCATAAGCGGGGCTCTCGAGAAAACGTCCGCCACCAGATTTCCCTATCACCAGATTTCCCGAGCAACGAAGGGTCGGAAAACCGGCTCTCGGGTCCGGGTCGTACTTCCCGCCCTTGCGAAGTTCCAGCAGGTGTTGGGAATGCAATACCGAGCCCCGGCTGTCCAAGACATAAAAATGAGGGACGCCTTCCACTTTAGGATAGTATGACAAAACCTGCTCATTCTTCTTGTCCGTGCCGTAATAGACAGGCACAGTGATAAAGTTCTTGTCCCGAAGTTCCAGAAGTTCAGGGTGCTCCTGGAGTAGCTGATCCATTTGATGGCAGTACTGGCACCAGTCGCCGCCAACATCTAGGAGGATGCGCTTGCCGGTCCCGCATCCCGCTTGGAATCGAATTTGTGGACTGAGACGTATGTGGAGTCCGCCACGCCTGAGAGTTGCGCGTCGGGCGCCTTGTCGCTCTGCGCAAACAAAAACGCGCATCCCAGAAGGAAAAATAGCATGGCTGCCGGTCGTGATCTCATTCGCACTCCAAGCCATAAACAGGCGCAATGAACTAACGAGTTATCGAAAATCCTATTTCGCGACTGTCAACGAGTCAATGGAATTTCGAGTCGCGATTCGGTGAAGCCCTGAAATGTCGAACTGGTTGAAGCTTGGTTGGCGGTTCGCGCCCGCACAAGGGTATCTGTCCCTTCGAGATGTACTCCTGGGAGTGACCTTCAGTGATCTCGCCTTGCCTCCATGCGTGCCGCCATCATCATGGGTAGCAAGGTGGTCCCATGAATAAAGAGATCTTCCCCCGGATTTATTGCAGTGTATTGTTTATGGCCGTGGCGATGCTGCTCGGCAGCACCGCTGGTCTCGCGCAAACCCCCTCTACGAATTCTGATAGACCGGCCGCGGCGCGCATGCGTGCATTGAATAATTCTCTATTAAATCTCCATGGCCAGATGCAAGGGGCGGGGCCAAGCGATGTTCGAAACTTGCGCGGCCAAGCCGCAACTGTAATCGCGGAACGCGCCGCCGCTTTGGCTGGGCTAATTCAAAATGACCCACATGCGGCGCTGAAGTTCGCATTTTCGCCGGAGTTGCTGGCGGATATGGCGGCAAAGTTTCCGCGATCCGCGTCGCAATTGGAATCACATAGTACCGTAAGTGGACCGGTGGAGCGTTGGAGTGCCGATTACCCCGGTCTGAAAAGTTCCCGTTCTTGGCTCACGATCAGATCGGGCGTAGGGAACCTGAACCTCCACTTCGCATACCAGGAGCCGCTAGACCTTAGACGCGGCGACGTTGTGCAAGCCTCTGGCGTGGTAGCCGGGTCCGAGATGGCGGTCGAAACAAGCAGCAAGGTTCAATCCGCCGCAGGGTTGAGCTCGACGACTGGCCCAAGTTCGGCATCGCTCATTGCCGCTGCGAGTTCTGCGCCCGCGCGCCACTGGCCAATGCTTGTACCGTTGCTGTGCGGCATTGTGCTTTCGATATCCGGTTCGCGCGTGGATCTTCGCCGAGTCCGTAGGTACCTAGTCGGATTGTTCAAGCGATCCGCTCGTTATGGCTTGTCATTCGCCGTATTCGTGTTTAGTTCCGCCACCAGTTTCGGACAGACTTCGAGTTGCACCAGCACGACCGGCTTACAGAACATCGCCGTGATTCTGGTTACCTTTCCAGGTGTCACGCTTCCGCCGAATGTCACAGTGCAGAGCCTTCAGGACACCTTCTTCAACACCAGCACAGGTGTCTCTCTGGATGGGTTCCTTCGCGAGACTTCCTACGGCCAGACCTCCGCAACAGGAGACGTCTTTGGTCCCTACACATTGACGGGCACATACGCTTCCTGCGGCGATGTCACCGGGGCTGTGCTCAATGATGCCATTGTTGCAGCAGCCGCCAGCGGCGCAAACATGCAAAGTTACAACCGTGTGTTTCTGGTATTTCCCGACTTGTTCAGCTGCGGATGGGCTGGATTAGCCACGAACTCCTGCAGCATTACGTCATCCGGCACGACCCTTAGCACCTCAACCGCATATCTGGTCGCGAGTTACCTTGACACGCGAATCCATGGCGTGGAGCTTGCGTCGCATGAGATCGGGCATAATTTTGGGCTGGCGCATTCAGGCATGATCACTTCGGGCACTGATGTCCTCGGCCCGGTTGCTTCGGCGGGAACTGAGAGCGATATGGGCGATCTTTGGTCAACAATGGGAGGAATGGATCTCGGAATGTATCCGGCACCTCAAAAGGCGGAGGTGCTGGGGTGGCTCGAGCCGACTACCAATTATCAGGTGGTGCAGAGCAAGGGAACCTATACTCTAGAACCGCTTGAGACGAGCCCGGCCGGACTCCAAGCGTTGAAAATTCAGCGCGGTACCGGGGGCAACGAGTGGCTTTGGGTCGAGTACAGGCAGCCTATAGGTAACTACGATTCGACCCTGTTTGGGGCACAACCACTCTACGGAGCGCTCGTCCACTACGAGGATCCGGGCACGCCCACCGGACACACGTACCAGCCCAATTTCACGCCCGGTACATCCGGCTTCAACCTGTTGACAGCCGGCGAAACCTGGGTTGATCCGTATTCCAATCTTTCCATCTCCGTGCCGAGTGGCACCTCAAGCGGACTAACTGTAAATGTGAGCTACGGAGCCGCGCCCCCTACCTGCACACATGCTAATCCAACAATGACGGTGAGTCCGTTGAACCCAAGCATATATGCCGGCAATAGCGCGTCCTATGCGCTTTCGGTAATCAACAACGACTCCTCGGGCTGCTCGTCGAACACCTTCAGCCTAGGTTCGACACAGCCGTCAAGCTGGCCGACGAGTTTCTCCTCGACGTCGATAACGCTCAGCCCGGGACAATCGGCGCCGGTCACGCTGTACAAGACTGGGCCTTCAGGCACGCCTCCAGGTACTTATGCCGTCAATGCGAGCGCGACGAACAGCTCGTACGTAGGGTTGGGGACCGCTAATGTCACAGTTATGACTGCGCCTGCGCTAACGGTTAGTGTAGCAGTGTCAGGCTCGAGTTTTGGATCTCGCAGCACTGTCCCCATTACAGCAACGGTTCTGAATGGTGGCACTTCAGCTTCAGGCGCCAGCGTGACATTTACGCTCACAGCGCCCGACGGAAGTACCGCTACGCAATCTGCAACCACCAGCTCCAGTGGCGCAGCCACGTGGAGCTACAGGCTAGGTCCAAAGTCGCTCACTGGGCCTTACTCGGTGGTCGCACTGGCAACATTAAGTTCCGGTTCAAAACACTCCGTGAGTACGCAGACTGTGACCAGCAACACAGTGAGCTTCACCGTTCAGTAGAAACTTTGGACAAAATCAAGGCGCCCCAGGTTCGGGGCGCCTTGAGGTTAACGTCGGCACGAGCCGAACAAATTTATGGTGTGCACTCGCCGGAACCTTGGCAGATCGGGCAAGTGATCGTGGCGCAGCCGTATACTGGGGCCGTAGCTGTGCTGTTGCAACGGGAGTCCCCACTCGTCACGGTGTTGAGTGAGCCCACCGTTGCGTGGGCGCCCGTAATCACGATCAAGTCATCAAAGTTGAACCTGCCCGGACCGGTTCCTGGATTGCCGAATCCATCCAGTATCGGAGTATCGGTGGTTGCCACGTAGGTACTCGAGTACGTCGTGCAAGCGCTCGCGTTCGTGCAGCCACCTTTTCCGTCAGAAGTACAAGGTGCCAAGGTGGATAACAATGGCGCAGGCGTTGGCGACGTTGGACTGGTCGATGTGTGCTCGTAGTCGGTCAAAGCCAGGCCGGTCACTTGTGAATTGCCAGTGTTGCAGATGTTTCCATTGTACGAAACCTGAACATGAACATCACTGCCGCTTGCGACCGTGAGTGTTCCGACAGGAGTGGTGCCGCAACTTGCGGTGGCCGGAGTGGTTGATGTTGTGTTTTGTGGACTGCCAGATGGGTCGGTGGCGCCCTTCGCGATGGCACTGTCACTTTGATTGAGCGATGCAGACTGGTCTGAGTCACTCCAAGTGCCAGTTTCGCCTGCTCCAAGAGTGCTTGTGCCGTAGTTCGGGGAATTCACGCCGTTAACGATAGTGTTGTTGCTCACGTTGATTCCAGGTCCCGAGGTCACTGCCGGTGCGATGGTGTCGAATACCTGCACGCCATACATAGTTCCAATTCCGGTATTCGTCACAATGCCTTTCATCGAATAATCGATAGTGGTTCCGTTCGGGTCAACCTGCGCGCTGCAGCTCTTCGTAATGCTCAGAGCGCACACTGGGAAGCCGCCTGACAGGAAGTCTTTGAGCACGGCAGTAGTGGACTGAGACGACCTCGTTTCTACCAGGAAGCTAGAGAAGCAAGGCAATTGGGTGATACCGACGGCTGCGAATGCG
>QIAK01000062.1:7020-7586 GCA_003225515.1 Acidobacteriota bacterium
TAGGCAGAGGTCGGCGTGCAAACGTTGGCTATGCCGACGTTTGCGAGAAGCCTAAGGTTGGTGTCGGCGCACTGCCCGGATGCGGGGTTCTTCACTCCGGCAGCGCAGGTATGATCCCATTCGAGCACTTCAATAGTGGATGTTCCGCCTCCTCCAGTGAACGCCGAGATCAGAAAAACGTCGTGATCCACGTGCGATCCCGTGAATCCTCCGCTGCCGTTCGGTCCGACATTATTTTGGAAGAACCAGATGCCGATGTTTGCGTCGCCGTTTGGGGACAAGCGATCCGCGCCGAATATTACCTCAAAATGACCGCCCAGATTGTAGGCGGCGCCATAACCGGCATTGAGAGTGTCCTTGTTTGGTGTGTTAGTACTCGTGTACCTCCAACTGGAGATCGCGCTGGGGTCCTTCGACCCGCCACCTGTAAAATTGAAAGTGTTTAGCGTGCCGTTGAGGAAGGTGCGAACGGAAGACTGCCCGGGGGAGGAACCGGCACCGATGCCGCCAAGTGGGTTAGTGTTGCTGTTCCCAGTTCCGTTCAGTAAGTTCCAGTAGTCGCACGG
>QIAK01000062.1:7615-7992 GCA_003225515.1 Acidobacteriota bacterium
AGCTCGAAGATTGACGCCGGAGCGACCTGGGCAAATGCCGTCTGCGGCAGCGCTATGACTGCGGCCGCAAGAGCAACTAGACTGAAAACAAGCAAAAATCGTGTAACTGTTCGAAAACTCATACTTCTACCTCCTCGGAATTCCGAAGTTTCCGTGAGTTCTTCGTGAAGGAAAGAACTCTCCGGGTCGAGCCGAAGCTCACTTGCCGCTTCTAAGATCTCGGCAGCAAAGGCTGATGGGAGCTTCCGCGCGGATGACTGTTGACGAATGTCAAAGGCAATCCGTTGGAGACTGGCCGTCGTTCCGTTCGGTTGTTGGTTGAGCAGGGCAGAGTGGCCAAGACGAAGTGGCACGCCTACCGCGCGAGAAACAGTATG
>QIAK01000063.1 GCA_003225515.1 Acidobacteriota bacterium
GCCGGATCAAAAGCAGACCGCGGGAGAAAAGCAGTCACGCACCATTGTGATCGAGGTGGTGTGGACGGCGAAGGACACACCGCCCATCGTGAAGATCAATCACGAGGGCGTGCGTTGGGAGGATCTGGAAACGCGGCTGGCGCAGATTTATCTGAAGCGTGCGGAGAAGGTGGCGTTCGTGCGAGGCGATGCCGATGTGGATTTTCAGTACGTGGCGGACGTGATTGACCGGGCGCACACTGCGGGAGTGCAGAGGGTGGGGTTGCTGACGCAGGGCAAACGGATCGAGGGAGAATAGCGGTATGCGCCGCAAACGCCTGACGGGGACTTGATATGTCTGCTGTTGGGGGCGGCAGCGCCTCGCTTTTTCGCTCGCTGGACGGACGAAGGCGTCCGTCCCTCCACGAGTATTGCTACTTCGAATCTCTCGCTCTGTTCTTGATCCAGATTGGGGTGCCTACGAAACCGAAGGCTTCGCGGATTTGATTTTCGAGGAAGCGCTGGTAGGAGAAGTGCAGCTTGACTGCGCGGTTGGTGAAAAGCACGAATACCGGCGGGGCTACCGAGGCTTGCGTCATGTAGAGAATCTTGACGCGTGATTTCATGGGAACGGATGCGCGTTCGAAATCGACTTTTTCGATGAAGCGGTTCATTTGCGAGGTGCTCACGCGCTTGCGGCGTTCGGTGGCCACTTCTTCGAGTAATGGGAATATTTTCTCCGTGCCTTTGCCGCTCTGCGCTGAAATAAAGACGATGGGCGCGTAGTTCAGGAACTTGAGTTCATAGCGCAGGCGTTGTTCGTAGGCGTCGCGGTCGCCGGGGCGCTTGCTTTCGCGCATGCGTTCGGCTTTGGTGGGGCGCGCCGGTTTTTCCTTGCCGCTGATCACGAGATCCCATTTATTGACGACGATGATGAGGGAGCGTCCGCTCTCGTGGGCTAGTCCGGCGATGGAGGCGTCGAGCTGGCTGACGCCCTCAGTGGCGTCGATGACGAGCAGGGCGATGTCGGCGCCTTCGAGATGTTTGCGCGCCATGACCACAGATAGTTTTTCCGCCATGAGGTGGGTTTTGCCTTTGCGGCGGATGCCGGCGGTGTCGATGAAGCGGAAGCGGCGTCCATTGTGCTCGACGATTTCGTCGACGGCGTCTCGGGTGGTGCCCGGAATGGGCGAGACGATGGCGCGGTCGGAGGCGGCGAGGCAGTTCAGCAGCGTCGATTTGCCCACGTTGGGATGGCCGATGATTGCGACTTTGGTTTCGAAGTCCGTCGTTGGTCGTTGGTCGTCGGTCGTTGGTCTCTCGGCGTCTAGGTTCGTTGTGAAAGGGTCCGAGTTTTCTTGATGCTTTCGGCTGCGCTGGCGCGGTGCCCGCGCCACATTTGACGAGGCGCTTTTGCTGCTCTTATCTTCGCTTCTCTCGTCAGGGGGTAGGGCGGCTAGCACTGCGTCCAGCAGGTCGTCGATGCCGCGGCCGTGTTCGGCGGAGATGGGGAACATCGTGGGAACGCCGAGCCGGTGAAAGTCATTCATCAGAGACGATTGCTTGTCGCTATCCACTTTGTTCACGGCGAGAAAGAGCGGGCGGTTGGCTTTGCGCAACAGGCGCACCAGTTCGAGGTCGGGTCCGGCGAGTTCGCTGCGTCCATCAACGACCATGACGATGGCGGCAGCTTCCTCGAGCGCGACCCGAGCCTGGCGATAGATCTCTGAAGGGATCAGGTCTTTTTCTTCGGGCAGGATTCCGCCGGTGTCGACGATGCGCAGGTGCCGGCCTTCCCATTCCGCGTCGCCATAAAGGCGGTCGCGGGTGATGCCGGGTTCGTCGCCCACGATGGCGCGGCGGGAGCCCACGATGCGATTGAAGAGTGTGGACTTGCCTACGTTGGGGCGGCCCACGATGGCGATGGTGGGAATGCCTGCGGCGGTGGTTGCGAGAGTGCTCGTCGAATTGTAAGTAGGCTGAGTCAAAATGAATTTTATGGAGCGGGCGCCCTCGCCCGTTCAAGGCTGCCGGTGTGGAAGAAGCGGGCGAGGGCGCCCGCTTCACACTCCATGGATGCTGGAACTCGTATTATAGAGTCTCTGTGGCTTCCACGACTTCAAATCGATCTACGCCGAGCGGCAAAGAGGCGTCGCTGCAACAATTCTTCGGACCGGGAGGAGTGCTCTCGCGCACGCATCCGGCATATGAATTCCGGCGCGGGCAGTTGCAGATGGCTCAGGCCGTCGAGCAAGCGCTGCAAGAAAAGCGGCACTTGATCGTGGAAGCGGGCACCGGCACAGGAAAAACGCTGGCTTACCTGATGCCGGTGATCCGGTCGGGGAAGCGCGTGATCATCTCGACGGGGACGAAGAATCTGCAGGAGCAGCTCTTCTATAAAGACGTTCCTTTCCTCGAACAGGCGCTGGGGCTGCCCGTTTCCGGCTCTCGGCTTTCGGTTTGTTACATGAAGGGCCGCAATAACTATTTGTGCCGCAAGAAATTATATGACCTGACCGATCAGCCGGTGCTGAGCGGATTGGAAGAGATCGAACAGTATCGCGCCATCGCGGCGTGGGAGAAGACGACGGCAACGGGAGACCGCGCCGAGCTGGCGGAACTGCCCGAGGCGAGCCTGCTTTGGCACAAGCTGGACGCGCGCTCTGACGCCTGCATTGGCCAGAAGTGCAGCGAGTTTGAACGCTGCTTTGTGACTGAAATGCGCCGCAAGGCGATGGAGAGCGACATCATCATCGTGAACCATCACCTGTTTTTCGCGGATCTCGCCATCAAGCTGCAGGCGGACGGCGCGCCCGACGCGGGCGTGCTGCCGGAAGCTGCGGCAGTTATCTTTGATGAGGCTCACGAATTGGAAGATGTGGCGGGAAATTATTTCGGCATCTCGGTGAGCAATCTCCGGATGGAAGAACTGGCGCGCGACGTCGAGAACTCGATGCAGCGCAATCGCATGCTTTCCGCGTCGGTTTCAGGAGCGCTGGGCAGCTTGCGGGAGCGCTCGCAACTGTTTTTTTCGTTGCTGCCCGCCGGGGATGGACGGTTTGCGTTCGACACCCGGCGCGAGTTTATGGAGGAAAACGGAGACGAGTTTATTGGGCTGAATCAGGCGCTGACCCGGCTGGCGGGTGAGCTGGACGGATTGGCGCAGAAGCCCGAAGAAGTGCTGAACTTCGTCCGGCGGGCGCAGGAGATTCAGGCGCAGCTTGGGTTCGCATTGGAGGCGGAAGATCGCAATACCGTGTTCTGGATCGAGCGCAGGGGCGGAAGGTTTTCACCACGGAACTCCCGAGACACGGAGAAAAACAGAGAAAGACCGCAGGGACGGCAGAATGTATTTCTGCAGGCTACGCCGATCGATGTTGGTCCCATTCTGCGCGAGTGCCTGTGGCCGAAGCTGGAGTGCGCCGTGCTGACATCCGCGACGCTGGCCGTTGGTGGCGGGTTTGAGTACATACGGCAGCGGCTGGGAATGGAACATGCGCGCGAGTCGGTGCTGCCGTCGCACTTCGATTACGAAAGCCAGGCGCTGTTTTATGTGCCGCCGGACTTGCCCGATCC
>QIAK01000231.1:0-16620 GCA_003225515.1 Acidobacteriota bacterium
TTCGGTCGATCGTCGGATAGTTGGACGAAGACCTCCACGGAAGGATAACGCAATTATGGGCATTGCCAGCATTAATCCTGCCACGGGCGAAGTCGTCAAAACGTTCCAGCCGCTTTCCGAAGCGGAGATCGAGAAGAAGCTTCAGCTTTCTGTGAGTGCGTTCAAGGCGGAGCGCAAGACGCCGTTCGCCGTGCGTGCGCAGCGAATGCTGAAGGCGGCGGAGATTCTGGAGCGTGACAAAGAAAAATTCGGGCACCTGATGACACTCGAAATGGGCAAGCCTTACAAAGCAGCCGTCGCCGAGGCGGTGAAGTGCACGACTGCGTGCAGATATTACGCCGAGAATACCGAACGCTTTCTGGCGGACGAAGTGGTCGAGACCGGGGCGAAGAAGAGTTTTGTGCGATATCTGCCGATCGGGCCGGTGCTGGCGGTGATGCCGTGGAATTTCCCCTTCTGGCAGGTGATCCGGTTTGCCGCTCCGGCGCTGATGGCGGGCAATACGGGACTGCTCAAGCATGCTTCGAACGTCCCGCAGTGCGCGCTGGCCATTGAGCAGATCTTTCTGGAAGCGGGATTTCCGCAAGGCGTCTTGTGGACGCGCTTCTCAACGATCCGCGAGTGCGGGCGGCGACTCTGACCGGTAGCGAGCAGGCTGGAATTCAGGTTGGGATTGGCGCCGCGAAGCGGGTCAAGAAGATGGTGCTCGAGTTGGGCGGGAGCGATCCGTTCATCGTAATGCCGAGCGCCGATCTCGATACCGCCGTGAAGACCGCCGTGGAGGCACGCATCCTGAATAACGGGCAGTCGTGCATTGCGGCGAAGCGCTTCATCGTCGCCGATTCGATCGCGGACGAATTTGAGAAGAAGTTCGTCGCGCGTATGGAAGCCCTGCGCATTGGCGATCCATTCGACGAGAAGACCGAACTGGGTCCGCTGGCTACGGCGGACGCGGTTACCACGCTCGATGCTGATGTGCAGAAGAGCGTTCAGGCTGGGGCGAAGCTGCTCACCGGCGGGCATCCTTTGAAACAAAAGGGAAATTACTATGCGCCCACTGTTTTAACCAATGTTCCCAAGGATTCACCAGCGTATGGCGAGGAATTCTTTGGTCCGGTGGCGTCGATCTTTCGGGTCAAAGATCAGGATGAGGCGATTCGCATTGCCAATGACGTTCGCTTTGGCTTGGGTGCGAGCGCTTGGACCAATGTTGAACAGGAACGCGAGCGCTTCGTCAACGAATTGGAAGCCGGGATGGTGTTCATCAACAAGATGGTCGCCTCCGATCCGCGTATTCCTTTCGGAGGCGTGAAATATTCCGGCCATGGCCGCGAGCTGGGCTCCGTGGGCATCCGCGAGTTCATGAACGCAAAAACGGTGTGGGTGGCGTAACTAAACATCTGATCGATGTTTCGCTTAAGAATTTTCATTTCATTGAACACGCTCGTGTTCGCGAAACCATTTCGTTGCTCTCCCGTCTAAGTGGCAGTTTCCCCGGAGACAATCAAGATGACACGATCGAACTTCAAAGCATCGGGCTCAAGAGACTCGAAGATTATCGGAGTGTTCGCTGTGTCCGCGCTTTTGTTGTCAGGCCTCGCTGCGCCGACGGCGTCTTGGGCGAAAAATGCGGACGAAGTCACCGATAAAACCGCTCCCAGCTATGACATGAAAGCCCAGGCGCTGCTTGACCTGGAGAGAGTGCAGAAGAAGTTTGTGGCACTCGCCAACGCGGTGCCCGCGGACAAACTCACTTGGCGTCCGGCGGCGGATGCACGCTCGTTCGCGGAAGTGTTTCTGCATGTCGCCGGCGAGCGCTATGGAATCATGGGTATGATGGGCGCGGAAAAGCCGGCGGACTTCAACGGGAAGACCTTTGAGAAATCGACAACCGATCGCACCCAGATTGTCGCCCAGCTGAATAAATCCTGGGAGTTCACGCAGAAGGCCATCAACAGCATGAGCAACGCCGATTTTGCCAAGCTGCTACCGAAGTTAGGGCCGCAGGCCAATGCGGGAGACGTCGTGTACATCCTGGTGAGCGATGCGCATGAGCACCTTGGGCAGGCAGTGGCTTACGCGCGCGAGAACGGCGTGGTGCCGCCCTGGACGGTGGAAGCCCAGAAAGCAGCCGCCGAGAAGAACCCCGCGAAGAAGTAGTTAGCCTGTTCTCTTCGAGAAGAAATTTGACGCTCGGATGGCCGTGCTACTGGCGCAGGGTTAATCCGTGCAGCACGGCCTGCTGCTTGGCAATGAGTGTCTGAACGCCTTGCTTCGCATACGCAATCATCTTGGCGAGTTGTTGATCGTCGAAGACCTGGTGTTCTGCCGTGGCCTGCACTTCCACCATCTTATGCCCGGCGGTCATGACGAAGTTCATATCGACATCGGCGCGCGAATCCTCTTCGTAGCTGAGATCGAGCAGGATCTCTCCATCGACAATTCCCACGCTGATCGCGGCGACGAAATCTTTCAGCGGAACTGAAGTCAGCGTACCCGCGTCAACCAACTTTTCCAGAGCGAGACCGAGCGCCACAAAAGCGCCGGTGATGGATGCAGTGCGCGTCCCCCCGTCGGCTTGAATGACGTCGCAGTCGATCCAGATAGTGCGCTCACCGAGGCGCGTGAGATCAGTGACTGCCCGCAAAGACCGCCCAATCAGGCGCTGGATCTCATGCGTACGGCCGCTTTGGCGACCCTTCGAAACCTCGCGCGGCGTACGCGTCAGCGTTGAGCGCGGCAGCATGCTGTATTCGCTGGAGATCCATCCTTTGCCCGAATTGCGCATGAAAGCCGGCACCGTCTCCTCGATCGAGGCCGTACAAATCACGCGTGTATTTCCTACTTCAATCAAGACCGAACCTTCCGCCGTATTGATGAAGTCCAGCGTAAGCGAAACTGGGCGGAGTTGCTCGGGAGATCGATTATCAGAGCGATAGAACATGTGGGGGATTGTAAATGTAGGTTGGCGTCACGCGCCAGAACGCGCATCATTAGACGTTTGTCGCTACTGCAGCTGCGTGGCGAGCTGGTTGACTGCGGTCACGTCATAGAAAGCAGAGAGATCGGCGTGTCCCGCCAGGGTGTCGCGCTCTTTTCCGTTCACAAGAATTTTAACTTTCAGGATGCCGGGTGTATTCGCCGAGATGGTGTGGATGAGAGAGGCTACCGTCAGTTCTTCGACGAGCACTCCGGAGCGGTGAGTATCGGCGAAGGCGGAGTTTAAATCAATGACAGCCTCGCCGGGATCGACCAGAAAAACGCTGCGTATGTCGGCGCCCGAGCCCAGCACGTGGGGTGAGGATTTCTCCAGATAGCGCGAGAGCAGCGAGCGCAGAAGTTCTTCGGCGCGCTGCTGTCGTCCGGAAGGCAGTGGAATCTGAGCCGAGGTGGCGCGTAGGGTGCCATCCTCGTCGTGTGCAACGAAAAGAGTGACTCGCTCGGTCGGCCCCGCCACAGGAGGAGCAAGCGGGCGCGTGTCGCTCGATGCGGCCGGCGTCGAGGCTACTGTTGAACGCATGTGCCATACATACAAGCTCAGGCCCAGCGCGGCGATCAGCAGCACGGCTATCGCGATCACGAAATGACGAGGAATCATACGTCGTACCTCATTGCGCCGCCCCCAGTTGGTCGCGTGTAGCGGCAATCGCCGTGGCCACGGCACTGGTCACGAGTTGCTGGTAGTCGGGCGCGGTGAGTTGGGACGAATCGGCTCCCTGAGGCGCAACTTCAACTGCTATGGCCGCCCCGATCATATTGTTCAGGGGACGCAGCGCAGCCGCCAGGTTTCGAACTGGAATCTGACGCTTCTGTAATTCGGCGGCGACGGCGGAAGCGGCGCTCTGGCTGAGCGGGAGTGAGGCATGCTGCGCTGTGGTCCACGAGCGAAAAACTCCTCGATCGTCTCCGCTGTAAGGCAGCAGAGCTGTATACACGCGCACGCCGTGGCCGTTGGATGCTGCGTGTACGGCAATATAGATCGCAGCGTGATCGGCGTTGGCGAAAATGGCGCGCTGGTCGACGGAAAGGTTCGCATCAGAGTCGCGCAGCATCAGCGTTGGAATGCCACGGCTTTCGAGTTCCTGGCGTAAACTCCGGGCCAGCGACGCCGTAACGTCTTTTTCCAGCAGTGTGCTGCTCAAAGTTTCACCATGATCGTCGCCGCCATGACTGGCATCGACGACCGCAAAGTAGCGGCGTGCCGCTGGAGCCGGTGGAGCATTCGGTGCAACCGTAGCCGGTGGCGCTTGCGCCGCCGGAATTCCGGGCGCGGCTGGCGTCACATTTTGTGCGACCGCGGGAGCCGATGTGGGAGAGATCGTGACTGTCCGTCCGTCGCCGCTGAAAGTCGCCATCACCGGAGTCGAAGCATTCACGGTGACGACGGCCATGCCATTGCTTTCACTGTAAATGGCAGATGGGATGATCTTGTTGCCGAAGGTGAGAGTGGGCGACGCCGGCGCCACCAGCGGTTCGCGGGAGAACGTCATCCGCAGCGCTCCCGGCTCAGTAGCTACTGTCGGATTTACCGGACCAGTGAAATGGAATACCAGCCGCGGAGGATTATCAGGTGTGAGTGACGCGGTGAAATGGGTTGCCACGCTGCCGATGAAGACGCGGCCGGAATCTTCGTGGACGGTGACCGGTCCACCGAGAAATCGCGGCAGCAGGGCGCCGAGCGAGCCTACCGAAACGAGGCCGCGATTATTTTCCAGCAGAAATTTCGCGCCCAGATCTGCATCGCGGCCCTGAATTCGAGCCCGCGCCTTGCCTGCCTGGAAGTCACTTTCGACATTGTTGTAGCGCAAACGCCATCGCGGGCCCTCGGACTTGGCGCTTACTTTGCCCAGTGGTTCGAGTACTTCGAGCAGGCCTACGTATTCGCGGCCTTCGCGCTGCACGAGCGGCGGGGAATAGTTGGCCGCTACGGAATACACGGTGAGGTGTTTCTCTGGCGCGGCACCGGAAAGAACGAGCACGCTCAGCAGCACCGTTCCGCAAGCAAGGAGGACCGCATTTTGCCCGCGGTTAGTCCAGCGCATAGGCAGTCAATCCGCTCAGCAGCTTGGGATAAAAGTCAGTCGATTTCTGCGGCATCACTTCGCCGGCAAATGCCACATCGCGCACCTGCTGCACCGGGCAGGGATTCATCAGGAATGTAATGTTGGCCTTTCCGTTGCGGACCTGAGTGATTGCCTCGGCCGCATCCCGCAGATAAGAAATGTTCTGCTGGTTGCGAATGGATTCTTCGGAAAGCTTGAGCACGCCTTCTAACAGGCATTTGTGCAGCTGCACCACGTCGACGGCCTGCTGCCGTGGCGACAGTCCGGCAAGGAATTTCTCCGCGGCTGCCTGTGGAGAATGCAGCGCAAAAACCCGGCTCGCCGTGACCGCCAGCAAAGCTGTTCCCGCACGGCCTCGCTCATTCAGAAGCGCGGTGGCGCGGGCTGCATCGAGCGCAGGGTCGACCTCTTCGACCTCATAGAAAGTCCGGCTGGAGTTCTGGAAATCGTCCACCGAAAATGAGTCGAGCGAATGCACGACGCGATGAGTCGGCAGGACGAGCAGTCCGGGATCATTCATGTTGACGAACGTCATCATGACAAATTCATAGGGAGCATCGGTGTGGGCGCCTGTGCCTGCGGCAGCGCGACACTCGTCGCGAAAATTGAGCGCAGTTTCGTAACGGTGATGGCCGTCGGCAATCACCAGCTTCTTCTTGCGCATCTGGTCCTGCACTGAGGCAATCACCATCGCATCGGAGATTTGCCAGACCCGGTGTGTGACTTCGTATTCGTCGACAAGATCGATCGTGGGTGCGCTCTCCGCTTGGGATTTGAGCACCGCATCGATCTCGCCGGAATCTTCGTAGAGCAGAAACAGCTGTTCGTAGTGCGCGCGCGTGGCACGCAGCAGGTCCAGCCGGTCTGCTTTGGGCTTTGAAAGCGTCTGCTCATGGCGGAAGACGACTTTCGCGGAGTAATCTTCCACGCGTCCCAAGGCGATGAATCCCTTGCGCTCGAATTTGCTTCCCCCCGGTGCAGTGAAGGCCTGGGAATACGCATAAATCGATGGGGAGCCATCCTGACGAAGTATTCCTTGCGCTCTCCAATCTCGGGCAAAGGCAGCGGCGCGGGTGTAAACATTGTTTCCCGAGCCGTCGGTGGGCTCGCGTTTGCCGAGGATGATGCGCACCAGGTTATGCGGGCTGGCAGCGTAATATCGCTCCTGCATGGCGGGAGTAATCTTGTCATACGGTTGAGTCACGACATCCGCAGCCGAAACTCGCTGCAAGTCGTAGCGAAGAGCTCGAAAGGGAATGATGTCTGCCATGGAAACTTTTGATTGTAACAAGTCAGCTACCTGCGCCACCGTTCCGGCACGTGGCGATAGAGTGCTTGCGATGAAGCGGAGGCTCTGCGTCTTCAAGAGAACGATGCGGCTGGTTGTGGCATGGTGCGCGGCAGCGACGGCATGCGCTCAAGGCGTACCCGCGGCAGCGCCCGCGCAAACAGAAACCGATGAGTACACGCGTTACGAACTACTCTCCCCCGAGAGCGCGAGTTTTGCCATCCGCTATGAGGTCACAGCCACCACCAGCGGTGCAACGTATTACTTCAATCCGATTCGCAAGGGCAGTGTGGCCCGCGACGAGTCCGTGCAGGATGTGATGACCGGACAGCCGTTGCGATTTGAAATCGTGAGCGGTCCTGAAGCGGTGAAGGATCCTCTGCTCAAGGGCGAAGACAGCTTGGTGGACTACATCAAGGTGCACCTCGCGCGTCCTGTGCCGCCCGATGGTCAGGCGCGGCTGCTCATCCTGAAAACCTATAAGGACGCCAAGAGTTACTACCGCGAGGGCGATGCGATCGTTTTCAACCGGCCGTTGAGTATTCCGCGGAATAGCGTCGTCTTGCCAGCGGGGTATGAATTGATTGCAATCAGCTTTATGAATAGCAGCGGAGCCGAAGCACCTCTGATTGTGAAAGCCCGCTTGGGTGCAATGACGGGCGCCGCCGCCGCACCTCGTCCACCGGGTTCGGGAAAAAGTTGGGAAGCTCCGTTTGAAGGAGAGACCGAGCAGGAGCGACTGGCCGAGCGGGCGCATCAAGATCGCGAAATTGTTTACTTCCTGCAGCAGCCGGCTACGCACGCTTTCCAGCTCTATCACGATTACACCGAATCGCAACCTGGAGCCGACAAATACTTCAATGTGGTGCGCGCCGGAAGCAAAGTATCAGGGCCATCAGCATACGTGCTCGACACAGGCGAGAAGCTTGACACAAAAATAATGAGCGGAGCGGAACTCGGCGCCGCAAAAATGGATGCGGGGGAATCAGTTGATGCCGCGGCACAGTTGGTGTTGATTCCATTCGCCCCGGTGAAGCCAGGACAGAATATCCGCATACGAATTTCAGAAACGTACACAGCTCCGGCTAGTTACCGCCTCGATGGAGATGAATTGGTCTTCGATCGGAGTCTTGGTCGTGCGCGCAATGCCGTGGTGCTGCCTGAGGGATGGTACCTGACGGCAAGTTCGATTCCGGCGACGGTAACGCAAATGGCGGACGGCCGCGTGCGCCTCGATTTCTGGAATTGGCGCCCCGATCCCGTAGATGTATTGGTTAAGGCGAAGCGCCGGTCCCACTAACGGCGCGCCGGAGGGGCTGTCTGGCGCGGTTTGGCAACCCTTTCGCTTCAGAACACACCCAAAGTGCAGTTTTGGAAATTGTCTCGAAATTTTGACAAAATCTTCTGCGCCACAGGGGCCCAAGCTGTGCTAACATCCGCCCCATTGAGGTATTTATGGCCCGCCTGCGGAAACATGAAGGGCGCTGGTCATCTCACCTGATGGCCCTAGTTCGGAGTGGCTGTCTGGTTCTTCCCTGGGACCCGGCTTCAGCACCCTTGCGAAAAAATACCGTGAACGCCATGCGGCTGTGTCTCCTCCTCGCGTTCTTTGCGCTGGCGAGCCTGAGCGTGCCTGCTTTGGGTCAGACAACTGACGTCAATGAGGTTCACATCCAGCCGAGAGAAGTTCCGCATGCGGCCGAGAAGGCTCCAGACCCCCCCAAGCCCAATCCGGAGACCTCGACCAGCGGGATGACCGCTCACGTGCGGCCTTTGAAGGTGGATGTCGACCTGGTGCTTGTCCCGGTGACAATTACTGATCCCATGAACCGGCTCGTGACTGGTCTCGATAAGGACAATTTCCAACTCTTCGAAGGCAATGCCAACCAGGAGATTCGAACATTTTCCAGCGAGGATGCTCCAGTATCGCTGGGCGTAATCTTCGACTCCAGCGGAAGCATGAGCAGCAAGATGGATCGCGCCAAGGACGCGGTGATCGAGTTCTTTAAGACCGCGAATCCGCAGGACGAATTTTTCATGATCACTTTCTCTGACGAGCCGGAGGCGGTCAGCGATTTCACCAGTTCTGTCGATGAGATCCAGAACAAGCTGGTGTTCGCCGTACCCCGGCATCGCACGGCGCTCCTCGACGCCATTTACATGGGCGTGAGCAAGATGCGGCAAGCCAAGTTTGCGAAGAAGGCGCTGCTCATTATTTCCGATGGAGGCGACAATCACAGCCGGTACACTGAAAACGAGATTAAGTCCCTGGTGAAGGAAGCCGATGTGATGATCTATGCAATCGGCATCTATGATCGTTATGCGTCTGCCGCTGAAGAGCGCCTTGGGCCGCAACTGCTTAGCGACATCACCGAGCTGACCGGAGGGCGCGCATTCACGATTGACAATCCCAACGACTTGGGCGATGTGGCCACTAAGATCGGGGTTGAGTTGCGGAATCAATATGTACTCGGGTATCGTCCTGCCAAGGTTGTGCGTGACGGCAAATGGCGTAAGATAAAAGTGAAGCTTCTGCCTCCGAAAGGATTGCCGCCTCTACGGGTGTATGCCAGGACGGGATATTACGCGCCTGCGGAATAGGGCCGCGAGGGTTCTGTTTCTCTTCATGTTGGCGATTTGGTCTGGTCCGCAGACGGCGGTGCCTGCCTGGTCGCAAGCTGCCCCTTCTCCAAGCGGAACCAAGCCCGCGAGCCCACCCGCATCTTCTGACAGCCCGGCTTCCGGTACACCAGCGTCTGGGACTCCGGCTTCTGGGAAACCAGCACAGGCAGGGGCTGCGGCGCCGCAAGCGCCAGAACAACCCAAAAATCCAGACCAGAAGCCGGATCAGAGCAAAGATAAAGATAAAGATAAAGACCAGCCCGGTCAGAAGAAAGATCAGAACAACGACCTGAACGATCAGGGCATCTTCGTCTTTCGCAAAGACGTCGACGAAGTTCTTCTGCACGCCTCGGTAGTCGATGACAGGCAACATATCATCACTACGCTCGACCGCAGCGCATTTACCGTGCTTGAAGACGGCAAGCCGCAGAACATTATTTCGTTTCACCAGGAAGACATTCCCGTCGCGATGGGCATCCTCATCGATAATTCTGGGTCGATGAAGGAGAAGCGCAGCAAAGTGAATCAGGCCGCGCTCAATCTGGTGCGTTCCAGCAATCCGAAGGACGAAGTTTTCGTGGTGAACTTTAACGACGAATATTATCTCGATCAGGATTTCACCAATAATCTTCTCAAGCTTAAAGAGGCGCTGGAAAAGATTGATGCCCGCGGAGGTACCGCACTTTATGACGCGGTCGTCGCGTCCGCCGATCATCTCAAGCACAACGCACGCCTGGAGAAAAAAGTTCTATTTATTGTGACCGACGGCGAGGACAACGCCAGCAACGAGACGCTCGAGAAGACGGTGAAACGTCTGCAGGAAGAAAATGGACCTTCGGTGTATGCCATCGGGATTCTCGGTGACGAAGAACATCCCAAGCGGGCAAAGAAAGCGCTGGATCTGATCGCGCAACACACCGGCGGGATCGCATTTTTTCCCAAGACTCTCGACGAAGTTGACGAAATCAGCCGGACCGTCGCGCGCGACATTCGGAACCAGTACGCCATTGGCTACAAACCCAGTAATCCGAGGTCGAACGGCGGCTTCCGCCAGATTCGTGTCGAGGCCAAGGCCAAAGGCCACGGGAAGATGACCGTCCGCACCAAGAGCGGATATTACGCCGGAGCCCAGCCGGCGGCCGGTTCAAGCAAGTAGCTCAGGATTGCATCAGCCTCAGACTGGGCTTTCGCGTAGCACCGAGAGATCCCTTCCCACCACTGAAAAGCGCGTACGTTCCAGCATGACCTGCCGTATTCACTTTTAGACTGAGCGGGCACATTCAGGTGCTCCAGACAGCAACCTCAAAACGGTGCTGGTCGTCTAATCGTCTCGATTTAGAGGCTCGTTTCGAGGAGATTTCCTGCCGGACCAGGTCTCATCGGAGCAGGCTACGACTCCATGCCAGAGCCAAAGTAGCTAGATAGAAATTGCAATTAGAAGGAGTACGGCATGCGCTGGACACCCGGAGGACGCAGCGGAGATATCGAAGACGATCGAGATCAGAGTGGCGGCGGTGGGTTCAACTTCGGAGGCTTTCACCTGGGCATTGGCGGATTTCTCCTTCTCCTCGTGCTCAGTCTTATTTTCAAGCGCAATTTTCTAGCACTCGTCGGCATGGGCGGAGGCGGCGCACCGACGCAGATCAGTCAGCCCGATACCGCGCGCGACCAGCGCGAAGAGCCGGAAGTTCAATTTATCTCCTTCGTGCTCGATGACGTGCAGAAAACCTGGACGCAAATTATGAGCCAGCAGGGTATTCCATACCGCCATGCCAAGCTGGTGCTATTCCGCAACCGCATCAATTCGGCTTGTGGGCTGGCGCAATCCGCAAGTGGACCGTTTTATTGTCCGCAGGACGAAAAGGTTTACATCGATCTCGGCTTCTATGACGAATTGAAACAGCGCTTCGGGGCTCCCGGACAATTCGCGCAGGCTTACGTGCTGGCCCACGAACTAGGCCATCATGTGCAGAAGTTGACCGGCATTGAACAGAAAGTTCATGCCGCGCAGGAACGAAATCCCCGGGAAGCGAACCAACTTTCTGAAAGGCTGGAATTGCAGGCGGACTGCTATGCCGGTGTTTGGGGGAATACGACAGAAGAAAGAAAGTTGCTCGATCCCGGCGAAGCGCGGCAGGGCCTCAATGCCGCCGCGGCCGTGGGCGATGACCGCCTTCAGCGAATGGCGGGGCAAACTGTAAATCCTGAGACATTTACGCACGGCAGTTCGCAGCAGCGCATGGACTGGTTTCAAAAAGGTTTCAGCACGGGCGATATGAAGGCGTGCAATACCTTCGCGCAATGATTCGCCAGGTATCGGCTGCGATCAGACGGGCCCGCTAACCGGACTGAAGGTGCCTTCCCGTATTTCATGGCTTGGTTTGGCCCAGGCTTGTCTGACTCAGAATTCTTGCCGCGGATTCAATCAGCTCCGACTCATCCTGCAGCGCTTTCGCCACGCGCACAATTTCCTGCTCAGCCTCGGCGTAGTGCTTCAGTTCAATGCCCTCCCGCACGCCGGGAACGGTCTTCACTTCATATCCGCTGTAAACTCCCGGAGCATACAGCAGATGTTTGTACCAGGGACGTCGCGGCAGTCCGTCTTCCTTGGTTAATTTTCGTTCGCTCTCGATGAGTTGCTGGTTCACGGCGCGCAGCGATTCCATCTGAGTCGCATCCAGAGTCGGCTGCTGATGCGATAGGGCGGAGCGGTAGTGCTCGGCGCTACGTGCCAGCGAGTCCGCCGCGTTCTGCATCGGCGCGAAGTTCAGGTGGGGAGGAACTTCTTCGTGCGCCGGCGCCACTGTAGGACGCCGCGGGTCTAAAGTTGCTTTAAAGACGCCTTCTTCTAATTCCTGGTTGCGCTCGCGAATTTCCTCCTGCTTGTCGGCCAGTAGTTTTTCCAGATCCTTCGTGTACTTCTGAATGGTGTCGGCAAAGTCCACGAAGTCAAACGGCAACACCTCCGCATCGGCCAGTCGCATCACCGATGTTCCCACCGTTTGTGACAAGGCCCGGCCATAGATGAAGTCATAATCGGAAAAATGCGTGTACCAGTAGAAGTCATCGTAGATTGAGTGATAGATCCCCTGTTCGTCTTCGCCTTCGTATCCCAGATCAAGTGAGGCGATGCCAAGATGATCGAGAAAGGTTGTGAAGTCGGTGCCGGAACCCAGAGCATTAATCCGCAAATCACCGCGCTGGCGCAGTTCCTTCCGGTCGTCGGCTGACTTGGCCTGCGCAATCTTTGATAACTGCAGGCGCTGCCACACCGATAGCTTGGTCTCAGGATCTTCAATGTCGCGGGCAACTCCGTTGATGAATTGTTCCAAAGTGTGCGACCCGCCCATGCTGAGCAGTCCGCGATCATTGCCATCAGTGTTGATGTACACCGCGGCATGTTTTTGCAATTCTTCGGCGTGTTGCTCCGCCCATTCCGTGGAACCGAGCAACATGGGTTCTTCGCCGTCCCATGCCGCGTAAATGATGGTGCGCCGCGGCTTCCATCCTTGCTTCAGAAGTATTCCCATGGCGCGCGGTTCTGCCAGCAGCGGCGCTTGTCCCGAGACCGGATCCTCCGCCCCGTTCACCCACGCGTCGTGATGATTACCGCGCACGATCCACTCGTCAGGCACGACGCTGCCGGGAATTTTCGCAATCACGTCGTTTACAGGCTTGGTGTCCCAATTGAAAGCAAGTTTTAAATGGACTTTCGTGGGACCAGGTCCCACGTGGTAGGAAATCGGGAGGCTCCCACGCCATTCTTGGCAGGGTGGGAATTTTCGTGAGGCTCGGCGCGTCTTTTAAAGCCAGGCGTTTGGCTCCGGGAGTAGCGCCAATGCCGGGAGTGAGAGGATCTCCGGGATTCGAGGACGCAAAGTCCATCACGCTACCGCGCTGCACGCCATCCGGATTGCGCATCGGGCCCTGCGGAAATACGTTGTCCCGAGTGTAACCGTCGTCCTTCGGTTCCGAGTAGATGAGGCAGCCGACAGCCCCGTGCTCGGCCGCAACCTTGGGCTTTACGCCGCGCCAGGACTGTAAGTATTTCGCAATTACAATCTTGCCTTTAACTGAGATGCCGAGGCGATCGAGCTTTTCATAATCTTCAGGAAGTCCGTAGTTCACGAAAACCAGCGGCGCCGTTACATCGCCATCGACCGAATAGGCGTTGTACGTCGGAAGCTGCTCAGACTTCTGATTTGAAGTGGGATCGACCGCGATCGCCGGTTCCTCCAGCTTCGCCGTGAACTTGGTTGGCTCAAGCATCTCGAGCACTCGAACCTTCGGCGTCGGGAAAAGCACGTCGAAAGTTTCGATGTGAGCATCCAGTCCCCATTCCTTGAAGCGCGCGAGAATCCATTCGGCGTTGTCTTTGTCGTAAGGCGAGCCGACGTGGTGTGGCCGCGCGCTCAGACGACGCATGTATTCCCGCAGATTCGCCGGGTCCGGAATGGCGCGAAATTTCGTCTCCCACTCGCGCTCGGCCTGGCTGCTGCGCGGCGCGTAGCCGGTCAGAGGAGCCTCGTCGGCGGAAAATGCCAGAGAGGGGACAGCCAGGTTCACGATCAACAGCACGGCGGCGAAGCGTCGCATGCAATTCCTTTCCATGTCTAGCCGTAGGGAAATTGGCCGGTGCTCTGATTCGGCCCCCGCCGCAGACCGGAGAGCAATTGACGACCCCGCACGCCTGCTCGTACCCTGTAATGTGACCTCGAAGATTTCTGAGATGTCCCGCTTGCGCGTTGCTGACGACATAACCCAACTCGTCGGCGAAACTCCACTCTTGAAGTTGAAGCGGCTGGTTCCGGCGGGATCTGCGGACGTATTTGCGAAGCTGGAGTACCTGAATCCGGGCGGCAGCGTCAAAGACCGCGCCGCCATCGGCATCATTCGGCGTGCCGAGCAGGATGGAAAGCTCGCGCCCGGCGGAACCATCGTGGAAGCGACGGCGGGAAACACCGGAATCGGCCTGGCCTTAATCGGCGTGAACCGCGGTTACAAGGTGAAATTATTCGTGCCGGAACGTTTCTCTGAAGAGAAAGTCAAGATCATGCGCGCTCTCGGGGCGGAGGTTTCCCGCACTCCAGATGTCGAGGGTATGCAAGGCGCGATTCGACAGGCGAAGGCTCTGGTCGCGAGTGATCCCACCGCATTTATGGCCGGACAGTTCGAGAATCCGGCCAATCCCGCATATCATTACGAAACCACCGCCCGTGAAATCTTCGAGCAGATGGACGGCAAAATCGACGCCGTCGTGCTCGGCTGCGGCACCTCCGGAACTTTCTCTGGAGTCGCGCGGTTCTTGAAAGAGAAATCACCGCGCGTGCTGGCCTATGCTGTCGAGACGCAAGGTTCCGCACAAGGTGGAAGGCATCGGCGCGAGCTTTATCCCGAAAACTTTCGATCGCTCAGTGTGCGATGACGTGATGATGGTGATGGACGATGAAGCTTTTGGCATGGTGAAAACGCTGGCCGCGCAGGAAGGCGTGCTTGCCGGATCTAGCGGGGGCGCGGCTGTCTTCGCATCCCTGAAAGTTGCCAAGAAGCTCGGCCCGGGCAAACGCGTAGTGACCATTGTCCCGGATTCCGCGGAGCGGTATCTGTCGAAGAAGATTTTTGAAGGCGGCGTTTGACGCTGCAGATCTCCGATTCACACTCATGAAAAAAACTAAAGAACTCGGTTTCGCTACGCGCGCTATTCACTCGGGCCAAGAGCCCGATCCACTCACCGGGTCCGTCACCGTTCCCATATATCCGACGTCCACCTATGTCCAGCAGGGAATCGGCGAGCACAAAGGATACGAATATTCCCGAGTCTCCAACCCGACGCGGGCGCGGTTAGAGGAAAATCTTGCCGCTCTCGAAGGTGGCGTAGCTGCGCGTGTGTTTGCCAGCGGCATGGCTGCCATCAATGCGATCGTGAGCATGCTGAAGTCCGGAGATCATGTGGTGTGCGGAAATGATTTGTATGGCGGGACGCCGCGCTTGTTCAATCAAGTGATGACCGGTTTCGGACTGGAATTTTCTTACGTCGATACTTCCGAAGCGGGAAATGTCGAGCGTGCCATCCGCAAGAATACCCAGATGGTTTACGTCGAAACGCCGACCAATCCCCTGATGCGGCTGAGCGACCTCGCCGCGATCAGCCAGATTTGCCGCCGCAAGAAAGTTTCGCTCGTCGTAGACAACACCTTTATGTCGCCATATTTCCAGCAGCCACTTGCGCTGGGTGCTGACATGGTGGTGCACTCGACCACAAAATTTCTGAACGGCCACAGCGACGGCCTGGGCGGAGTCGTGGTTTGCGCAAAACAAGAGGACGCTGACAATCTGGCGTTCCTGCAAAAGGCGGCAGGGGCAATTCTCTCTCCCTTCGAATGCTGGCTGGTGCTGCGCGGGGTGAAAACGCTAGCTGCCCGTATGGAGATTCACGACCGCAGCGGCCGCATCGTCGCGGATTTCCTCTCCAGGCACAAAAAGGTGAAGGCGGTATTCTACCCTGGCTTGCCGGATCATCCGCAGCATGCGATCGCCCGTCGCCAGATGAGCGGCTTCGGATCGATGATCACGTTTGAGACCGGCTCGCTCAAGAACGCGAACACGATGTTGAAGAAAGTGCGCGTGTGCTCGCTCGGCGAATCTCTTGGGGGTGTCGAAACTCTCATCTCCCATCCCGCGACCATGACCCATGCCGCTTTGGGCGTCAAAGGCCGCAAAGCCATCGGGATTACTGACGGGCTGGTGCGAATTTCCGTCGGGATTGAAGATGTCGACGACCTGCTCGACGATCTGGATCAGGCGCTGAACGCAATTTAAAATTAGATTACCTGCTTGCAGGTATTTGCGGGGCATGGCTGGGTAAGGCGATGGCCCTAGGGTGGTCCTCGTAGCACTTCTCACTGCGACTACAGCATCGCTGGTCCCTGTTTTCCGCGACTAATTTCCTGGCATGTGTTTTATCCGACATGCGTCGAATCACTGACATTCCGTCGAAAAATCCGAAACTCAAGGAGGCATGCATGCTACGAAACATTTTCGCTGGAATCATTTTCGTGATGGCTTCTTTGTTCGCGTTTGGGCAGTCTGCGACTCCGACGGACGCGGGCCAGGATGCCAAGAAAGAACTGCGGCAAGACGTCCGGCAGACTGAGAGAGCCAAGCAGGCAGTCGCCAATGAGACGAGAGAAACAGAGCAGGACCGAGCTGCCCTCCGCAATGACATTAAGAACGGCGACAAAGCTGCTGCGTCGAAGGAAGTTAAGGATCTTCGTCAGGACAAGCGTCAGCTGGCGAAAGACACGCGAAAAGCGCAGCAGAGCAAGATGGAGGCGGGTAGAGACAGACGGCAGATGGCACGCGCCAGAATGAGCGCCCCACGCGCCGGCCGCCGCTAAATTTTAAAGTATGTTGTCGACTGCCATGGGCAGCGAGACTTCTTCTCGCTGCCTTTTTTGTTCGCCTCTTGTAAGCTACTTCACGGATTCCCCAATCCAATCCAAATATTCCGTACTGCCTTCTTCCACAGAGATCGCGACGCACTCTGGCAGTTCATAGGAATGCAACTCACCCAGGGCATCGCGCACGGCCGGAAACCGGTCCGCGGCCGTCTTGATGAGCAGCAGATATTCGCTGCTCGATTCCACC
>QIAK01000231.1:16693-27524 GCA_003225515.1 Acidobacteriota bacterium
GGCCTTCATCCTCAGACCCAGCGGTGGACAGGACGATTCGTATGTCAGTCATATAAAATCGGGCGTCGTGCTTCAGGCTTCAGGTCAGCACGGGTTGCGATTCGACGCAGAGAGGGAAACTCCATGCTAACGCAAATCAATTTTGGCACATCCGGGTGGCGGGCTGTGATGGCCGAGGAGTTCACCTTTGCCAATGTGCAGCGCGCCGTGGCTGGAATCGCCCGCTATGTGGCGTCACAGAAGCCGCAAGGGGCGCGGGTTATCGTGGGGCGCGATCCCCGCTTTCTCGGCGAAACCTTTTGCTCAATGGCAGCAGAAATTCTTTCTGCTCACGGGATCGCGCCGTTAGTCGTCGCGGAGCCTGCTCCCACTCCAGCCTTCGCTCATGCAGTGATTCACAGCCGGGCGGACGGCGTTATCAATTTCACAGCCTCGCATAATCCACCTGAATACAATGGAATCAAGTTTTCCACGCCCGATGGCTGCCCGGCTCTGCCTGAAGTGACGAAGAAAATTGAGGCTGCAATCGTTGCCGATGACGGCTCTCCATTGCCCAATAAAGACAGAAGCACTCCTGGCGCGCTCGATCCCAAGCCCGCATATCTGAAGCGGCTGGCGGAGATCGTTGACCTGGAAGTGATTCGCAAGGCGAAGCTGCGCGTTGCCTTCGATCCCATGTGGGGCGCGGCTCGCGGATACTCCGACGAATTATTGCGCAGCGCCGGCGTGCAGACAGCAACCGTGCACGACTATCGCGACGTGCTGTTCGGAGGGCACGCTCCCGAACCTGACGACCACCTTCTGGAGGATTTGCGCGCTAAGATGCGCGAGACAGGCGCCCAAATCGGCATCGCGACAGATGGCGATGCGGACCGCTTCGGCATCGTCGATGCCGACGGAACTTTCCTGCAGCCCAACTATGTGATCGCGTTGCTCTTCGATTATCTTGTCGAAAGCCGTGGATGGAAGAACGGCGTCGCTAAGTCGGTCGCGACGACGAATTTGATCAATGCTTTGGCCGAGTTCCACGGCGTCGAACTGTACGAGACGCCAGTCGGCTTCAAATACATTGGCGAACTCATCATGCAGGATAAGATCGCGATCGGCGGCGAAGAAAGCGCGGGCCTGTCCATCCGCCATCACGTTCCCGAAAAAGACGGCTTGCTCGCCGGCCTGCTGTGCTGTGAAGCCGTCGCGCGCCGTGGCAAGTCACTAGGCGAACAACTGAAGGCAGTGTGTAACCAAGTTGGTTCCTTCTATCCGGAACGGCAGAACTTCCGCTTGACGCCCGAGGTCAAAGCCAAGTTCACTGAGAAGTTGAAGTCCGATCCGCGGGAGTTCTGCGGCCACGCGGTTGACCGCGTGGTTCGCACCGACGGATTGAAGTTGGTATTCAGCGACGGTTCCTGGGTCTGCTACCGGTTGTCGGGAACTGAACCTGTCGTGCGGGTCTACACCGAGGCGCGCAGCGAAAAGGGGTTGGAGAAGCTGAGCACGGCGGCGAAGAATTGGATTTTCGAATGAAGCCGTTTTCCAAAATCGCGAAATTTTCGCGTCCTGAAGACCGTTTGCGAGCCCTGGTTGATCGGGCAATGGTCGATCGCGGTCCGCAGGCAGAAGCCTTCGCGGCATCGTGGATTGAGCGCGCGCGTCCGCTGGCCTCCCGCGTCTATGCCCTGCGACGCAGGATCGCGACGGTTGCCGTAACCGTTCTGGCCGCATCGTTGTTCGTTCACGTTATGTTTGGCGCCAATGGAATGGTTGTCTATAAGCAAAAACGTGCTGAGTATGAGGCTTTGCGCAAGCAGATTGTCGTAGAGCAGCAGGAGAACGACCGCTACACGCAGCAGATTCAGGGCCTGAAGAGCGATCAGAAGGCAATTGAAAAAGAGGCGCGCGAACAACTCGGCTACGCCAAGCCGGGAGAATATGTGTACGTCCCGCCGTCTCCAACGAAGGCTGCGGCGCCTGCCAATCATTCTGCGAAAAAATAGCATGGACCTTTTTGTCCATGCCACGCCTGAGTGTCGATTTGGCTTCTGCTGACAATCCCTGCGTTGCCGTGTGGTATATTTCCCCTGCCTCATTTCACAATCGGTTGAAGATTCGGTGCTCCTGATCCAGGAAGGGGCAGCAAGGTCTTCGACACGTCGCGCGACATTGCGGTTTGGGGCCGCAATCTGAATTTCACAAAGGAGAACAACCGGCCATGAAGAAAGTTCTGCTGATTTGTCTTGCGATAAGCTTCGTGTTTGCCTTGTCCGCGATGGCGTTCGATGACATGGGCAAGAGCGCAACCGTCAACGGGTGGATCACCGACGCAAAGTGCGGCGCCAAGGGCGCGAACGCCGCTGGCGAAGCGTGCACTAAGAAGTGCGTGGCCGCCGGCGAAAAGATGGTCATCGTCACTGATGGCGACAGCAAAGTGATCGCCGTCGACAATCAGGAAGCCTTGAAAGGCCATGAGGGCCACCACGTTACCGTGACCGGAAGCATGGCTAAAGATTCCATGCACGTGGAAAAAGTCAAAATGATGTGAGTTTGGTCCGCGGATGGAAACAGGGGCGGCTCTCGGGCTGCCCCTTTCTGTTTTGAGGCGAGGGTCGCGGATTGAGTAATTGGGGAATTTAGTAATGTTTAATTGTAAAAGCGTTCAATTTCCCAATTACTAAATTTCCCAATTACTCAATTTCAATTTCAATTCCTAATTACTCAATTTCATCTTACGACGCCTTCGAGCGGCGAACTGGCCGTGGCGTACAACTTTCTTGGCATGCGTCCTGAAAGATAAGCCTGGCGTCCCGCCAGCACGGCATGATGCATGGCTTCGGCCATCATCACCGGATCTTGTGCATTCGCGATGCCGGTATTCATGAGCACGGCGTCCGCGCCAAGCTCCATGGCGATCGCAGCGTCGGAGGCCGTGCCTACACCCGCATCCACAATCAAAGGTACACCGGTAATCATTTCGCGCAGAATGCGGATGTGCGCCTGGTTTTGAATACCCATGCCGCTGCCAATTGGGGCGCCCAGCGGCATGATCGTTGCCGCTCCCGCATCGATCAGACGCTTGGCGAAAACAATGTCGTCCGATGTGTAGGGCAGAACCGTGAACCCTTCTTTCACCAGCACGCGCGTGGCTTCGAGCGTCGCCTGCACGTCAGGATAAAGCGTGGCCTGGTCACCGATAACTTCCAGCTTCACCCAATCCGACAACCCGACCTCGCGGCCGAGTCGCGCCGCGCGGATCGCCTCCTCGGCCGTGTAGCAGCCCGCGGTGTTCGGCAGTAGAAAATATTTCCTTGCGTCGATGTAGTCGAGCAACGACTCCTTGCTGCGGTCGAGGTTCACACGCCGCACTGCGACCGTCACCATTTCTGCGCCGCTGGCCTCGAGCGCCCGGGCGGTTTCCTGAAATGATTTGTATTTTCCCGTGCCCACGATCAGGCGCGAGCGGAAGGAGCGTCCGGCGATTATCAATGAGTCCGACATGAATATATTGTAGCGCCGTCTCACCACAGTGACAGCCGCACGGACAGAGCGTGGCCAAGGATTGTGGGAGGAAGCGGCAGAATGCACGTCGGACCCGCACCGCTGGCGTGCTCTACTTCAGCGGCGTGGCTTCCGCCTGCGCATAGATCTCATCAATCTGCCGTTTATACCTCTCTTCAATCACTCGCCGCTTGAGCTTCATGGTGGGCGTCAGCACGCCGTTGTCCGGCGTGAATTCGTCCGGTACCAGCATCACGCGCTTCAGTTGTTCGAAGCGCGCCAGATGCTGATTAATGCCTTGGACAATCCCCTCGTAGAGAGCTTGCACTTCCGGATTCGCCACCAGATCCGCGCGCGAGTTAAACGAGACTTCATTCTCTCTCGCCCATTCCTCCAGCGCGGCAAAGTTAGGAGATACGAGCACAGACGCGAATTTTCGTTTATCGCCAAGGACAGCTGCGATTCCCACCAGTGGATTCAGCTTCAGCGAATTCTCGATGGGCTGCGGCGCAATAAATTTCCCGCCCGAAGTCTTGATCAGATCTTTCTTGCGGTCGGTCACTAAAAGATATCCGTCAGCATCGATATTGCCGATATCACCCGTCTTGAACCAGCCATCGACGAGAGCGGCCCTGGTCTCCTCTGGCCGGTTCCAGTAGCCCTTGAACACCGACGGTCCCTTCACCAGGATTTCACCATCCTGTGCGATGCGAACCTGCAGGTTCGGCAGAATCTTGCCAACAGTTCCAATGCGGTGATTGGACGGCGTATTGACCGCAATCACGGGAGAAGTTTCGGTGAGCCCGTAGCCTTCATGAATGCGAATGCCGACCGCGGCGTACCAATCCGCCAACTCGCGGCCCAGGGGCGCGCCTCCAGAAATAAAGGTCTCGACTTTCCCGCCCATACCTTGCCTGATTTTGGAAAACACCAGCTTGTTGGCCAGCTTCCAACTGCGGGACGTAGGGGTCTTTCCGGCAAGAATTTCTGCTTTGTTGTGCTGTCCCACTGCCAGCGCCCAATCGAAGATGGCGCGCATGGGCAGTCCTTTGGCTTTCTGTTCCGCCTGCGCGTAAATCTTTTCGTACACTCGCGGCACAGCAACAAAGATTGAGGGTTGTACCTCCAGCAAGCTGGCCGGTAGTCGCTCAAGAAATGGGACATAGGCCAGCGTGACTCCGTGATACAGCATGGAGAAATCCACGTGACGCGCCGTGATATGGCAGAGCGGCAGAAAAGAAATGCTGATCATTCCCGGCCGCATGTTGAATCCCATCAGCGAGCAGCGAATATTCGAAGCAATGTTGCCATGCGAGAGCATGGCCCCCTTCGATGTACCCGTCGTACCTGAGGTGTACACGATAGTTGCCAAGTCATCGGGACCAACGGCCCGCGCCCTGATTTCGATTTCGCCGTCGAGAACCTCTGGACCTTGCGACGTAATGTTGTTCAGGGTTATGCACCTGTCGTGGAACGGAAGAATGTCTCCCGTAAACTCCACCGTATCCATTACTATGATTTTTTCCAACTTGGTTTGCGGAAGAATCGACGCAATCTTCTGCAGTTGCTGGTCCGAAGAAAGAAAAATCGCGCGGCAGCCCGAGTCGTTCAGGGCAAACGCGGTCTGCTCCGCCGTGAGTGTGGTATAGAGCGGCACAGTGACGGCGCCCAGTAAAAGGCAGGCCACATCCGCCATGGGCCACTCCGGCCGGTTTTCGCTGAGAATGGCAATTCGATCTTCCGCGCGAATGCCCCAGTCATACAGCGCGCGCGCGATTCGGGCGACGTTTCTTCCGAACTCCTGCGACGATACCGATCGCCACGTGCCTGCATCGTGATACAGCATCATGCGATCAAGCTTGCGCTCGACCGCGGCAAAATAGATATCGTTCAGCGTGGCGATGCTCATTGCGCCTTTCAGGCCCAGGTCACTACCGACAACCGGCGTTGCAGCCCCGAACAAAACTTTACTGTCTGGTTGATGCTTTCGGCAATGCGAACGTCACACCATCTAGGTACTCCAGGGTTTACCGCTTGCCCAGATACACGATATGCTGAGTTATCAGTTCAGTGGGAGGAGTCTAATGCACAAAAGACGAATAAGGGTTTTCGCGATGGGATTGCTCCTGGCGATCAGCACCGCGTCCCTGATGTTCGCGCAAAACAAGGAGGCTTCTGGTATGCCCAAGGTCGGTGACATGGCGCCGGATTTCACGCTCAAACACTTTGACGGCAACGACCTCAAAGACGTGAAGTTGAGCGACTACCGGGGCAAGAAGAACGTCGTCCTGGCGTTCTACATCTTCGCCTTTACCGGGGGTTGAACGCAGCAAATGAAAAACTTCCAGCAGAATTTGAAAGCGCTGGAAGCAGCCGACACCCAGGTCCTGGGTGTGAGCATGGATAGTGCCTTCGCCAATAAAGCCTTCGCCGATTCCATCGGAGTAACCTTTCCCCTGCTGAGCGATTGGGGCGGCAAAGTAACCCACGAATACGGAATCTACAAAAATGAATACCAGGCGCCGCGCCGCGTGAACTTCCTGATTGGCAAGGACGGAAAAATCATGGAAGAGCAAGTGGACAAGGATGCCATCGATCCTAAAAAGATCGTGGATGCCTGCCAGCGTCCGAAAATGAAAAACTAATCTGTCGATGTTCCGGTAGAAACGTAGCTCGCTGCGTCTTTGCCGGCGGCATTCCGCAACTTCTCTCCAATCCCGTCCGCTTCGCCGCCGCCCTCAAGGCCAGCTCCACGAGCTTCCGAGCCAAGGCAGGAGAAGCCCGAGAAGCCGAAAGGCCGTTGACGCTGACTGCTGGTTTGCGGTGTGATAGGGTTCGCATGAGATGCGCTCGCGGACCTTACAGCCGGTAATATCGTCGCCGGGAGAGCGCAATCTCTCCCGGCGTAGTTTTTTTCTGGCGCAGCCTTTCGTGAGCAGCCATCATCGAAGCCAAATGATCGACGTCAAGCGCCTCAAGCTGAACTGGATGGATCTGCTATGGTTGCTCTTTCTGGCGGGACTGGCTCTGCTGCCTCCAGTCAAGGAGATCCATAAGCAGCTGATCCTTCTTGCCTTCGGCCTGATCCAACTCGGCGAAGGATGGCTGATTTCGCGTTTACCCCGGCGAGGACCGGCTTACATTGTTCTGTTAAAGATTGCCCTCGCCATGTTGCTGGTGGATCATACGGGCGAGATTGGCATCAACAGCAGTTACTGGCCTATATATTTTCTGCCAGTCGTCACCGCGGCAGAATACTTTGGATCGTGGGCCACTCTGGGTTGGATTGTTTTTGCCTCAGCTACTTATTGTTCGTACTTGTACCCGGCCCTTCAGGAGTATGAAATCACAGCCGAGAGTTACGGCTTGCTCGCGATCCGCATCCTTTTCTTCTTCCTGGCCGCCGTGTTGGTGAACCGATTTGCTATTGAGATCCGAAGACAGACGCAGCGCTATCAGGAACTCGCTGAGACGCTCGCCGAGACGAACCGCCGCCTGGAGCAGGCGCAGGCGGAGGCTCGACGCTCCGAACGTCTTGCCGCACTGGGGGCGCTATCAGCCGGGCTCGCTCACGAAATCCGCAATCCACTCGGAGTTATCAAAGGCTCTGCCGAGATGCTCACGCAGAAGCTGGGAGATTCCAATCTCCTCGCCACAGAACTTGCCGGATACATTTCTACTGAAACCAACCGGCTGAGCGCGCTGGTTACTCGATTCCTCGATTTCGCGCGTCCTTTGCACGCCGATCTCACGCCGCAAGACATTACGACGGTTCTGGATCGCGCCCTGAATGACGTTGCCCAGTTCTGGAAAGGCGGTCCGGTTCGAGTGGAGAAAGACTACGCTCCCAACCTGCCGCTTGTGGCGCTCGATGAGAGCCTGTGCGAGCAGGCATTCGTTAATATCGTGCAGAACGCCTTTGACGCCATGGGTGCGAATGGCGGCACGCTGCGCGTCGAAGTGCGGTCGCGCTCCGCAAGCGGCGAAGGCCGCGAGCAGGACGGCATCGAAGTGCGCATTGAAGATACAGGGCCCGGCATTTCTGCTGACTTGCAGGATACGATTTTCAATCCGTTTGTGACCACGAAGAAATCGGGCGTCGGCCTGGGCCTCTCGATCGTCTCGAAAATTATTGACGGACATCACGGCAGCATTCGTGTGGAGAGCGCAGGCCATCCTGCGGGTGATGGCGGTTCCGGTGCTATGGGGAGCGGTGCGCGTTTCATCATGTTTTTTCCCGCCGCGCACGATCAGGCCGCAACCGGACAATCTGCTCATCTGGTGATCTCATGAGACTCGCTGAATCGAGGACGACTTGCCCATGCCGACAATTCTGATTGTCGAAGATGAAGCCAAGATGCGCCGCTTGCTCGAGCTGAATCTCGGCGACGACGGCTTCACGACTTTGTCGGCCGAAGATGCCGAAACCGGACTCAAGCTTCTGCGGGAGAATCCCGTCGATCTTGTACTGACTGACCTGAAACTTCCCGGTTTGAATGGCTTGGAGTTTTTGCAGACTATAAAGCGCCAGAATGCGGCTCTACCGGTTGTAGTGATGACCGCTTTCGGCAGTGTCGAAACTGCAGTGGATGCCATGAAAGCCGGGGCCAGCGATTACGTCCTGAAACCGTTTTCACTGACCGAAATGCGCATGGTCATTCACAAAGAACTTGACGTGCGCAATCTGCGCGAAGAAAACCGCACCTTGCGCGAAGCACTGGGCAAGCGCTATGCGCACCCCAACGTGGTGGCGCGCAGTCCGAAGATGCAAGAAGTGTTGGCCACCCTCGAGCGCGTAGCGCCTACCAACGCCACGGTTCTCCTGGGCGGGGAGAGCGGCGTCGGTAAAGATCTGATTGCCCGCGCCATTCACGAAAAATCGCGCCGCGCGAGCGGTCCGTTCCTCAAGATCAATAGCACGGCGATTCCTGAGAATCTTCTCGAAAGTGAATTATTCGGATTCGAAAAGGGCGCTTTCACCGGAGCCGTAGCCAGCAAACCCGGCAAGTTCGAACTGGCCGACAAGGGAACGCTTTTCCTCGACGAAATCGGCGACGTGCCTCCGGTGACCCAGGTGAAGCTTTTGCGCGTCTTGCAGGAGCGTGAGTTCGAGCGCCTCGGCGGCACCCGCACGGTCAAAGTCGATGTGCGCCTGATCGCAGCCACGAACAAGGATTTGCGTGAGGCTTTGGAACAAGGCACTTTTCGCGAAGACCTCTACTATCGATTGAATGTGGTCCCTATCGACATTGCTCCTTTGCGGGAACGCAAGGAAGACATTCCCGACCTGGCGAATCTGTTCATCTCGCGCTTCACGGGAGAATCCGGCAAACCTGTTGAAGGCATCACCCCGGAAGCGATGCGAATTATGGTGAACTACCATTGGCCGGGAAATGTCCGCGAGTTGCAGAACATTGTGGAGCGAGCGTGCGCCTTGGCGAAAGGAAGCGTGCTCGAGCCGGCAGACATTCATTTGGATGTTCGTCCCGCAAAATCAGTGAACGGCGCCGCAGGATTTCTCCCTGACGGTATGACTCTCGAGCAGTGGGAAGACGAAATGGTGCAGGAAGCATTGCGCCGCGCCAACGGCAATAAGAGCCAGGCCGCGCGTCTGCTGGGTCTATCCCGCAACGCCCTCCGCTATCGTCTATCGAAGATCGGCATTGCCGATGAGGCAGAAAAGGAGCCGTGAGAGTGCGGCATTCGTGAAGAGAGATCAGTACGATTTGGCATGGTGCACAGTCAAGAAAGAGAACAGACAGAAGCGGGGCAACGGCGAGGTGATCCGGTGAAGAGCGGCGAGAGATTGCAGGTAGTGGGCTACGTTGTGGCAGACTACCAGATTGCAAGAGTAATGCGTCGAGTGGAGCCGGTGTGGTTTACTAGTCGGCGATGATTCCTCCAGGTATTCCACGAGCGCTGTTGCTCTGCCTGCAGTTATCCGCGGTTTTGGCATCTGCGCAAACTTTGGCGGAGCGCCTGGGATATCCGCCCGGCACCAAACTCCTGATTGTCCACGCCGACGATCTGGGCGAAACCCACGCGGTGAATGCCGCGGCCATCAAGGCCATGGAAGCTGGGACGATCAATTCCGCGAGCCTGATGGTGCCTTGTCCCTGGTTTCCGGAGATGGCCGACTATGCCAAGTCTCACCCTGACGCAGACCTTGGATTGCACCTCACGTTAACTAGCGAGCGAATCTATTATCGCTGGGGCCCGGTCGCGCCCGCGGATAAAGTACCGAGCCTGGTGGATGAAAACGGATACTTTCATCATGATTGGGAAGACAGCCAGCACGTTGACGCGACGGAGGTTGAGATCGAACTGCGGGCCCAGATTAAGCGCGCGCTGGCCATGGGCGTACGGCCCACGCATCTCGACTCGCATCAGTATCGGCTCATTATGAATGGCAAAGAACTGTTCGAGGTCATGCTGCGCGTGGCGCACGAATACAAGCTGCCGGTTTTCGTTACCAGAGATTGGTTCGCGGAGCACCCTTACCTGCAGGCGAGCCTCGGTTCGAGCGATATCGTTCTGGACCACACCGTCACGATTGAACCGGATGTCCCACCGGAAAAATGGGCAGAGTTCTATCTGAACGCGCTGAGGAACCTGCAGCCCGGAGTGACCGAGTTCGTCATCCATCCCGGCTTCGACGATGAAGAACTTCGGGCTGCTACCCGGGAGCGCGCTACGTGGGGCTCGGCGTGGAGGCAGCGCGACTACGACTTCTTTAGCAGCGACCAGTTCCGCGAAATCCTGGCGCAACAGCACATCAAGCTGATCACGTGGCGGGAACTGGGCCGGCCGATCGCCCGAAAATGACGTTGCGCGCGTGCGTCAAGTGTGAACTGAATTTACGTCAGCAGTTGCTTCTGCCAGGGTAAGAAGTAAAGGCGAGAGCCGCTGAACCCAAAGCTGAGCGGGACGCGGACCTACAGCGATGGTAAGGTTTATTGTGCTACGAGCAGATCGCGTGAGGCAGGCGCAAACCAGGCAGGAGCGAAAAATGAAAATCAGACTCGCCGCGGTATTGATATGCATGTTGGCGGTGCATTGCGTAGTCGCGCAGACGCCGAAAAGCGACTTCTTCAAGACCTCCGACGGCATTCGCATCCATTACCTTGAGGCCGGCAGCGGCCAGCCTATCGTTTTCATTCCCGGATGGACTATGCCGGCATGGATCTGGCAAAAACAAATTGACGAATTCTCGAAGAAATATCACGTTGTCGCCGTCGATCCTCGTTCGCAGGGTGAGAGCGATCAACCCACTTTCGGACATCTCCCCGAAACCCGCGCTCGCGACTACAAGGAACTCGTCGATCACCTCGCGCTGAAG
>QIAK01000231.1:27619-30596 GCA_003225515.1 Acidobacteriota bacterium
AAATGACGGCCGGAATAGCGGGATGGATGACCCGACTCCAACAGGACCGCCAGAAGCAGGCTGCAGGGTTTGTTCGCAGCATGTATAAAAAACCGCAGTCGGATGAATACTTGCAACGCGTGGTCGATGCCTCCGTACGGGTTCCGGCCGATACCGCGGTCGTGCTCATTTACAACATGATTGCAGTAAAGGATTTCTCTACGGGTCTGGCGAGAATGAACGTTCCGGTCCTGTTTGCCTACCAGCCGGAGTCGCAGCCCAGCGCGGACTTTCTAAAATCCAAGTTCGGCGAGAAGGTACGCCTCGAGCGCTTCGACGGGGACGGCCACGCGTTGTTCGTCGATGATCCGGAAAAATTCAATCATTTAGTCGAAGATTTCATCAAGACGTTGCCCAAATGAGTCAACCGATCGGCCCGGTACGGACCAATCAGTGCGCAGTAGGTTCGATAAAGCGCCGATTCTCGATGAGGTTCGGCGTCATTCTCAATCGGCCAGTCACTTTAATCGTGAAGGTCTGCTCGGCACGTTCGCCATCCACTCGAAAGCTGCGAAATTCTATGCAGCGTTTTCAGGTCAATGATCTCGGCCGTACCGAGTAGCTTTTACGCTAGTGGCCGAAAACCACCGCCTTTGGCTCATGTCGGCCAACTCCGCAAATTTCACCAGCTTTGCCCAATATTTCTGGCAATTCATCTTTGAAAACAAAAGACTTGCAGATACATAGCTATGCCGCATTTGGCATGGCAGTTGCGTAATACCTTCGCATGGAATTCACCCGAGGTGTGCGTCTATCAAATCGGCTCGGCTCGGGAGAGGTGGTTATGAAAAACAGATTCATAGCAAGTTTGGCAGTCTTAGCTCTAGCGTTCTCGGGTGTGTTGTCGATCAGCGCGCTTGCGCAAACGACCGAAGAAGGTCCGGCGGTGTCCGATCAGCCCAGCGCCCCCATGGAAATCGGACAGGATCCGAATGGCCCGATCAGTCAAGATGAGGGCGGACCCTACTCGTCGCCCGACGAAGCCCAACCAACCGAGGCTGAACCCGGAGGGCCCTCGGGCGAAGCTCCCGCGCAGACCGACCAGGGTGTGGCCCGCGTCAGTTTGATGCACGGGGATGTAGCGACGCAACGCGGTGACTCCGGCGATTGGTCGGCGGCAACATTGAATCAGCCTGTAATGACCGGCGACAAGGTTTCCACCGCTGACAATTCGCGCACTGAGTTGCAACTCGATTTCGCTAATACCCTTCGCCTCGGACCGAACAGCAAAGCGAATATCGCGAACCTCACGAAAAAGAATATCCAAATTCAATTGAGCGAGGGCATCGCCAACTACACGGTCTCGAAAGATAGTGAAGCCGAGCCTGAAATCGACACTCCGAACGTGTCGATCCATCCTTCGCATCACGATGGCGTGTTCCGGATTGAAGTGCGCCGCGACGGCGACACGATCGTGATCGTGCGCCAGGGCGAAGCGCAAATCGCTACCCCCCAAGGCAGCACCGAGATCCACGCCGGAGATATGGCTACGGTGCGCGGCGATACCGAGTCTGCGCAGTATAAGATTTCCGAGGCTCCGGATCGCGACGACTGGGACCGCTGGAATAGCGATCGCGATCACCTGATTCGCAATGCCAGTTCCTGGCGGCACACCAATCACTACTACACCGGATCGCAGGACCTTGATTCGTACGGCAATTGGCGGAATGTGCCGGACTATGGCGACGTCTGGGTGCCGAATGAGCCAGACGGCTGGGTTCCATATCGTGATGGCAGTTGGACATATGAGCCCTACTACGGATGGACGTGGGTTGGTTATGAGCCATGGGGATGGGCTCCCTATCACTATGGCCGCTGGTTCGCGTACGGCAATTCGTGGGCCTGGTGGCCGGGTCCGGTTTACGTTGGCTATAACCCGTTCTGGGCCCCCGCGTACGTATCGTTCTTTGGATGGGGCGGCGGCTTCGGCTTCGGAGTTGGCTATGGCGGTTGGGGCGGCTTCGGCTGGCTTCCCATTGGGCCTTGCGACTACTTCCATCCGTGGTGGGGTGGATACCGCGGCCGATTCGGTACGGTTGGTTTCCGTGGTGGATTTAACCGTTTCGGTGGTTTCGCACCGCTGCACGGCGGAAACCGCTTCTCCAACATCGCGCACCTTCATGACAACCACATTGCCCGCGCCCTTTCTACTGTCAATGCCTCTCACTTCGGCGCTGGGCATGTCAGGGCTGTGGCCGCAACCCGCACGCAGTTGAGCGGAGCTCGTATGATGGCGGGTAATCTGCCCGTGGTTCCTACTCGGGCGAGTCTCTCGGCCAGTGGACGCGCGGCGTCGCCGTCTACAATGCGCAATGGTGGTTCGCAGCGGTTTTTCGGATCGGCGCACAACAACATTGCCCGACCTGCATCGTTCCAGCAGCAGACTGCAAGTTTGCGGCAGACCATGCAGCAGAGCCATGTCGCCGCAATTCCGGCGGGCGGGCGCTCGAACGTTGCTCAATCGGCCGGATTCCGCGGCACTGCGCGTACCGGCGAGATGCAGCGGCCCAGCGCAGGCACTCCGTCCAACCGGCAGATGAATAACTCAATGAATGACTCAGGCAACCGGACTGCCGGCAACCAGCCTTCGTCGCTTCAAAATGGAAATCGTGGTGGATTCCGTCCCGCGCCGAGCAGCAATAATCGGCAGTCGAATTTGGGCGGCTCCGAGCGGAGCACCATGAGTTCGCCCAATAGAACGGTTGAATCACCGCGTGGCACGACGCAGTCGGCTCCACGCAGCAACAACGGTGGATTCCGTCCGTTCACGCCTCCGAGCAGCAATACTCGCTCTTCTACTTTGGGCAGCTCGGAACGAAGCACGATGGGATCTCCAACCATGGGTTCCAGAAACATGGAGCCGCAGCGCGGCACGCAGTCTGCTCCTTCCGCCGAGCGAGGCAGATACCGTCCCTTCACGCCGCCGTCGAGTAGTGGG
>QIAK01000064.1:0-9323 GCA_003225515.1 Acidobacteriota bacterium
CTGGCCTAGCACGGAACAAGTAGAAAAAAGTCGCGAGGAGCTCTGGAACAGAATAGATCGCGAAGAACTCGAATGCGCATTGCGCTTGCCGCCTGTGGGTTACCTCATCAGGGCTCTGGAGGTAGATTCCGCGAGTTTTCGCCGGCTTTGGGTGCAGCCGCTCTTGGCCGCAGGTGCAACCCTGGAAGTAGCATTAGTTTGTATCGCTCAATCACACTTTCTGCCAAATTGAGGGGGCATGGGCGGCTCAAACTCCGCGGAACGGCAAAACGCAGTTTGCGCAATTTTCGGCTCAGAAACTCTGCGGACTAGGTTTGCGGAAGATTTTCTGCCTAATTCATACCTTCGCGAACGTCTGCCAGCACTTGATCAAAGGCATGAAGCCGAATCAACCCTGCGCGCGGATATTCAACGTCAATGATGACGTATATGACGACGACCGTGATCACGGCAAAACTTAGAATATGCAACCAGCTACGGTGCTGACCCGTAGCCATGCGGTATCCAGCCAGCAAAGAGCAAATGAGACCGAGAACAAATAGAAGCACATAAATGATGATCGGTGGGTGGGTTTGTATTGCCATCCAACGAGTCGTATTGATGTCTATCATGTTGTTGATTGCAGGGAGCAGCAGTTTGCCGGCATCTGTGTGAGAATCCCGTAACTGTGTAGCCTCAATCGCTTTTGTCCAAATCTGTCCCTGGATTCCTTTGGATTTGCCCACCTCCGCTTCTGCCGCGCTTATGTTCGGCAGCCTGCGATACGTCTCCAGCCGAGAGTCCACGTATGCGCGGAAGAGGTCCTGCAATTCGGGTCGCGCTGCTTGCGATACCAACTGCACCCGCAAGTAAGCAGTTTCTATGCTGTTCGCTTCGACTGCTATCAAAGCCCGCTTTTCGTTGACCACGACCAATCCAAACAGCGCGAAGATGGCACCTTCGATCGTACCCAGACTGCCACGTTCGCCATCCGACTCCTTCGGCCGGCGTTTTATGCCTAGCCGACGGCCCAGTTCCAGCATGGCAAGCATGCTAGCGAACAGCAGCAGAGCAAACAAAAGCGGAGAGATGGGAGGTTCCATCAGACATTCTCGATGAATTCGCAGGATTTTAGTTTCATCAGCCCCTCTTAGCCTAGCATTCAGAACACGGGAGCCGTTCGAAACTGTCAGAATTGTCAGAATTTGCAGGGAGTGCCCCTTTCGGCTCTGCACCAAAACAAAGCGTCCCAGACTCGATTTGAATCGTGGGACGCTTGCTGATCAGCCCTCCCCTAAATGCTGTTCGCACCGGATACTAGAAGAGCCAACATTAGTTGTGGAACTGTCGTCTTTGACAGTTGCGGAAAAAGCCGTTCTTCCGCACAAGGAGCGCATATACTGATCACCGCCGGGGGACAGTCACGTTTGGCAGGTGGATTGCGGCGAAAGTCATTTGCTAGATATGGGACTGAGATTCCTATCGTTTTTTAAGGGAAGAAGGAGCGGGCATCACATTCTCACTCTCGGCCAAGCGCCTGATCGCAAGTCGGATGACGTGAATCATACCGAGTCCGAGCTTCTCTTGCAGCGAGTCAATTAGATGCAGATCCGAGTCAGTGAAACGAACAGTCGTGGACTTCAGGTTTTCGTTCTTCATAACTGTCTAAACTCTCGCATCCGACCGGCTTCTCTGTCGTTGCTGGAGAGCACTGAACAGCCAGCAGACCGCTCTGCGGTATCGTCGAGGTATCTTCCAGCGAGAAATTTGCGTGAATACAGCACCGCAGTGACGAAATTGGTGTACAACGTACCTGATCGAGTGCATCCCTCCCCCATCAAGACCCCGTGGAGCACACCGTGAGAGGCAGGGCGGGCCACCCGATGACCTGCACTGCCTCTCCACCAACCTTCCTACTCGGTGGCTCATCCGGGCCATTCTCAAATCCTATTAGAACGATAAAGTGTGCTAGTGAGAGCACCGAGGTTGCTTCCGAGCAACGAACGGGGAACTCCGTTTTGCCATACTGGCAAGTGTTTTGGGATTCTAGATATGTCTAGCCGCCCAGTCCGAATTCTCATTGCAGAGGATCACCCGCTCTTCCGTCGCTTTCTGGCGTCGACGGTGCAAAGCAGGCCTGGGGTACAGGTTGTCTGTGAAGTTCCGGATGGTCTGGAAGCCGTTCAGAAGGTGCGCGAACTTGAACCAGAATTGGTTTTGTTGGACATCGGGCTGCCGGGGCAGAATGGGATCGAAGCAGCAAGACAAATTAGAAAGTTTTCGCCGCAGTCTAAAATCCTGTTTGTAACTCAAGAAGCATCTGCAGATTTCGTTCACGCAGCCCTGGAAACTGGCGCATGGGGCTATGTCACTAAGACCGATGCTGGGCATGAGCTACTCCCGGCGCTAGAAGCGCTGCTTCGGGGACAGAAGTACATGAGCAAAAGTGTTGCTGAACATGGCTTCATGAAAACAGCAACTTTGGCTCCTGACCAAGCAGAGGCGCTTAGCGGGTTTTCACGTTCCGAAGCAAGCGAGCGTCCGCGGTGCCACGAAGTTGGGTTCTTTTCGGACGACGATGCTTTGTTGGGCAGCTTTGCTGATTTCCTTGCAGCGGCTCTTGAGAACGGGAATGCTGGAATCGTGATAACGACTGAGCTTCAGCAGATAAGAGTTTTGTCCAGATTAGAAGCATATGGCCTTGATATGAGCGCCGCAATTCGACAAGGTCGATACGTAGCCTTGGATACTGAGGATGCCTTGTCCAGATACATGGTTAACGATCGGCCTGATGACGCTCTGTTTTATCGGGCGGCAGATGACCTGATAACGAAGACGGCACAGGCTGTCGATGGGGAGCGCACCCGCGTCGTCGCTTGCGGCGAGTGTGCGCCTCTGCTCTGGGAGCGGGGTAACGTGGAGGAAGCGATTCGCCTGGAGCGCCTGTGGGACGAAATAGCCCGATCACACGGAGTGCAAGTTCTCTGCGGATATCAGCTTGCTACTTTTGAAGGTGAGAAGGGGCGCGACACATTCGACAGAATCTGTGCTGAACACTCAGCCGTTCGTTCAAAGGCGGGATATTTTTAGGATGCCTTTTCGGAGTTCGTCTCGCCTTTTTCGAACCACGCCACAGCGTCCTGGATCGCACTACCTTGCTGTAAGGCGCGCAATTCTCTTTCGGGTACGGTAAAAGCGGCAAAACCGCAGCTGAGACAAATCTGAAGCTTGGGAAAAACCCAAACAGTGATTTTGTTTAATCCTTCAACTCCGGGAAAATGGATAGCAATCTCGCCATTGAACTGGCCTTGGTTTGCTGGATTGACAGGACATGCAGGTAACACGTTGATTGGGGACCATTAGCGGGTCCTTTCTCGGCATGTGAGCGTAGGTTTCATGCAACGCCCTTCACGCAGCTATCCGGAGGCCGATGTCCAAACTCCTGGACTATCTTTACATCCAGGAAGCTCATCTGTGCTGCCGAATGCGGTCTGTCCTGATTTCGTAACAGCGGACCGATTTTTGGAGCCTTTGACCACGAAAGTAAGCAAGTGCACGAGGATCCCCACTGGCTGGTCGGATTAGATACTGGAGGTTCAATTTAGAAATGGAAACTGCCCATTGTTACAGTTGTGGCGGCTTTCTGATTGGGACCGCAACCACGGCAGATCGGCACAGAGAGGCGTCAATGTATTCACCTGACAATCAGTGATTTGGGGTTAGGCTTCGATCCCGAAGCTGCCATGAAAGGCGACGGACTCGATCTGATTAGCATGAGGGAAAGACTGTACTTAGGGAAGGGCGAGATTTCAATCGACTCGCAACCTAACCGTGGTACTACGATTCGTCCCCACGTTCCCCTCAGTGTGACGGGCGAGTTTGTGAGAGCTGCCGGCTAACGAAACAGCAGTCACAATGCTACTTGAGCATAATTGGCGCAATCGTAGCACTAGTAATCGTTCCATGTTTAGGAAGTTACGGCAATTCCGACCGATATTCAGGCAAGTTACAGCAGCGGCAGCGCTCCTCAATCATTGGACACTATGAAGTTGCTCAGGTTCCAGGGGTTCTGATATGTCTCGATCTCGACCTCCTGCGTTTTTTTGTCCATCGTCAACCTGCATGCCGGCAACACCGTGCCGGAGCCCTTTCCATCGGGGGTTATCGTCAATTCGATGGCGCCAACGTTGTAGTCGTTCGAGCGCGGGTTGTAGTAGAGCGCTCCGAACGAGAGGTACCGGTCGGTAACAAGACGAAATCGGCGCCCTTTGTCAGATGGCAATTCTATGATGTACTTGACATCATTACCTACGCCGCCACTGGCGAATCTGACGCGACCCTTGGGTCTCATGTCCTCGAGGACATTCACAAGTCCGTCTTGGCCGGAACGCTTGAAGGCCTCAATTAACGCCTTCTGATCCGCCGGCGTGGAAAATTGCTCGATGATGATGTTGACGTTATAAATCTTGCGTCGCCTGAATCGTCATGCGTTTCTGAGCTTGGGCCATTGTCCCAATGGCCATCAATAACAACAATGTCGGCCATATGAGGACGTTATGGCGCAAGCTATTCAAATGTCGCATTCACGTTCTCCTTAAAATCGTGCTTGGGCTGTCCGCCCAGCCTGCTCAGACGTTAGGGCGGTAACTCACATCCTTCCGCCGATCTATTTGAAGGCGGCCTGGGGGAAAGAGAGGCAACGAGGAAAACCCCAGGCCGCGATCGGGCAGCATATTCTTTGATGGACCAGACTTGCAGTTTGCGCCAGACCTAACTAAACCTGTCTGCTTAACTTCCAGTGATACCTTTGTTGACCAGAACCTTAAGTTCGACCCGGCGATTCTCGGCCCGGCCAGCCTTAGTTTCGTTCGGTGCCGCGGCTCCGTACTCGCCCATAGCACCTGGCGCCACTATGTGCCGGACCGGTATGTTACCCTGCTGAACCAAGTAAGTGATCACCGCCTTGGCTCGATCTTCGCTTAGCTTTGTGTTCATCGCAGCGTCGCCGGTCGAGTCGGCATAACCCATCACTTCGACAATATATCCGGAAAGGCCAGTTGCTGTTTGTGCTAACTGCTTGAGTTGTTCCTGGTCCTCTGACGAAACCTTTGAGCTTCCGACTTTGAATTTGACCGTTACCTGGTGCTTCACGTCATATTCGCTCAACGCGCTAAAGCGCTGCGTGTTTTCCTCAATGTCTTTCAGATTCGCTGCGATTTGCTGCTTGTGAGCCGCGATGTTTTGTTCGTTGGTCTCGATGTTTTCTTTTTGGGACGCCAATTGCACCTTGTGGGCGTCGAGCTGACCGCCGTGCGCTTCGAGCTTCTGCACATTGGCCGCAACTTGCTCTGCGGTAGGATGCAAGCCGGATTGGATCATCTCAGCCGCTTCCAGGTCGTCGCCGTCAACGGTGATCGTCTTCGCTACGACCCGGCCCTGCTCGTCGGGTGTTCCATCAATGTCCACCTTAAGTCCGGGTATAAGCACTACACTCGACATCTCCTGCTTTTCGAGGCCAAAGAGCCCCCTGTCGTCCTTCGTTCTCGTAGCATCCGTGAGGACCACCGTGGTGTTTCCTTCTCCGGACTTCACGATCAATGTCTCTCCAGTTCTCGACGTGATCATTCCTTTGACTTCTTTGTCGTCGCCAAAAGCCCATATCGATGCTAGACAGAACAATGTCATCAGACTCACTACAATCATTTTTCGCTGCATAAGTTGCCCCTTCTCTTCTCCGTCGTGAATTCAATTAAAGGCGTCTGCCTCGACCTTCGGCCTACCTTCTGTATTGCACTTCAATACTGGTGGGCCGGGTTCACAACTGTAAATAGTGACAGTGCTTCTGGATATGAATCGGACACATGCATCCCCTGCAAATCGAAGCTGTAGAACGCTTCTGAACGGCCAATGAGCGCGATTGTCCTAATCGGAATAGGCATAAGACTGCTGAATTCGATGGACTTGCATATCGCTCAAGCAACTCGTAGAAAAATGTAATTGTTGGTGTCTTGATTCCGGTTGGGTGTCGCGTAGCATCCCGCTCGGTCTTCTCCGGCAGCCTGGAGCATCCAATCGTTAACTCTGGTCGAATGCCGATGACTGTTTCAGAAAGAGTAGGCAATGTATACCATCCCATAAGAAAAGTGGCTCGTCCGGTTGTAGGATTGTTGCACGGCTTTGTGCGGATCCGCGAATGCTGCGATGAGACTTAGAGTGAAGTTCTTGTAGAACTTCCAATCGGCGTAGCTGTCAAATTCGAAAGCGGCATCTGAAGAGGTTGTACCCGGCCCGAACGTGCCTGGTTGGTCGATATGAAACCAATAGCCCATGATGCCCCATCCGAGCTTGTCAGTGGGCGACATGTGAATGCGAGCCTGGTGCGAAATGCTATTGGAATTAGCCAGGAAATATTCGCCCGCGATTTCACCTTGCCACCATGTACCCCAATCGTAGAAGCCCAAAAATAGCGGATCGAAAGCCTCGTTTTGAGGGGTACTCGGGTTGTCTCCCTCGAAGAACGCGTAGCGGTACGATAATGTGGGCTCCCAGGGCAGTTTGTTCAACTGATATGCACCCAGAGCAGTCCATGCCGTTGAGTGCATGTGCTTGTGGTTCTCCTCGTGGGCGTATTCCAGTTCGAAGGAGAGATCAGATAGCTTAGGAATCGGCGCGGTATAGGCGCGCAGATTGAATGCATTCATTCCATCGCGATTCGGTAACACATTCGGGCGGGCAAAAGCCTTGATGTAACTAGCTCCGAACGTCGAAGTTTCTGTTGCCGCGTATTCGTAGTTCACACCCGTGAGACGGGTCCCCGTCTGGCTCTCGGGGACGTCGTCCCGTTCAAGATAAAAGGCCTCGATGGTCTGATTCTTGGGCTTGAGTCGGCCAATGCTCGCAAATTTCCAAGCTTTGCGAGCATTACTCCAGAATCCACCACGACTTCCACCCTCGCCGGTGCCGTCCCACACCAGAAATCCATGCCCAATCGTGTAAGGTGCCCGGCCAACGGTGAAATCCAGCAGGTTTTCCGATGTTCCCAAAGAGCTGCCGGAGCGCCAGCCCAGGTAAATATCTTCCTGCTTGAAGGAAGAGGCACTCTCGCCCACAAGCGTCGGAGGTGCTCCGTAGGTCCGCTCGCCTACGCCGCTGAGTTTTCCGTAGAGTTCGCTCGTTCCCAATGGGAGGCTCGCAGAGAGCGCCGGTTTAATGAAACCCTCGAACCAGTTTTCACTGAGGTTTCCGGACGGATCGGGCCGTACGTCGGTATAGAGGGAGTTCCCAAAGCCGAATGTTCCCCAGGCCGCATCGAAATTGAAAGTCCACTTTGCCTGCTTCGGCAATCCCGTGGACCTCTCCTCTTTCTTCGATGGTTCAGGTCCTTGTGTGTTAGTTGCAGGTGAGGAAGTTTCCTGGGCCTTGAGGAATGTTGAGAGCATCAGTAGCAGAGCGGGTCCAATCACGCTCGCAGAGGCACGGAGCGTTACGCGCCTCCAGGCGCCAGGTTCGGCTCTGGGGCGAGCCTCTGCCCATGCTTTCGTAATAAAGTTGTCCGGTGTGCACCAACAACCATTACCGCCCATGGTCAGATCTTTGGAGACGTTCACTCCGCTGGCTCAAGACCTCTGCCATTGAAAGACAACTCCTGCATCGAATTCATCGCGGTTACGGACGTCAGACTAGGCATGCACGCCAATATCAACAAGTGGCATCAATAAGTGGCATTTCTTCCAGTTCTTGGCGGTCTCGCACTGAGGATCCCTGTCACTTGTTGGGAGATATACCAGTTCTCCAATCGGGTTTCGCAGACGCGTTGGTCGTCTTCGTTTGTGAGATATCGGAATTGTGCGCGCTATTTCAAAAAGGACAAAAATGCTCAGACGACGAAGATTCACCTGCCCTGCGCAACCTCCTTCCATCTGGAAGGTACCGAATCGTGTATCACTGACAGTTCAAAAGGTCCAAATTGAGTTTCGGCATGCTGGGCAACATTGAACCGGCCGTGCACAACATATACCGTCAAAATCGCGCCGGCTACCCAGGGGTGGAGAGCGGCCAAGGGTAAAATGTATTTTTTCGATCTTATGAACCCCTCAGAAACCCCCTCGATTCGGCGGCTTGGGGAACGGCTTCCGAGTATCTGTGGAAGGAAAAAGGTTGAGAGCGGCAGGTCAGGATGATGTTTTGCAAGCGAAGTCAAACATCTCGCGATCTGCTGAGGCGTGGTAATTCCTCCATCTGAAATGTAGTTGCGCCGAATCGCGCCTGGATAGTAGAGATTGAGAATTCGACGAGAAAAGTCGGCGCAGTTGTTGAAAAAGAGATTGAAGTGGCTCTTGTTCGTGTGAGAGTTCAGAACAGAGATCAAATGGTCATCTTGTGCTTCCGTGGTCTGGATCTGAAAGCCGTAGATCTTGCGATTGTAAGCGGCGCCCACCAGTTCCACCCATGATCCCGCAGGAGTTCGGCCATCGGGCCCGTCCGGAACAATATTTCGCAGATGCCTGCGGCGGTACTCCTCCCGGAGAGCGACAACCGTTTCCAAGTTAGCTTCCTCTGGAACTCTGGCAAAATCTTCCACTGCATAAAGGTAAGGGGCTAACGGAATCGCAATCCAGTCGTATCCCGAGACCTTGCGATAACGACTTATGACGATCCCCAATTCACCGCGGTCGCAACGCCGCAGCACCACTGGGCTGTCCGCACAGACTCGCGACAGATAAACAGAGGCATGTCCCGTAGGGTTAATGGCCCCGAAGAGGCCATAGGGTTCTTGCACGAACAGAGTTGCATCTGCCCATGACGCAGAAATGCAACTTAACGCAAAAAGTAAAGGAAGCCAGGGACGAACAAATGGACTCATGCCGCGCCAACTTGCTGTTGACGCTACTCTTCGCCATTGCGAGCGATCACTGTTAAAACTTATGGCTTGGGCATAAAGAAAAAGAAGAACACGTCTGAAAATGCGTTGCTTTCAAGGATGCTGAGTGTCGAGGCGCGCTTGAACGCTGGACAGTGCTCATCCTACAGTCCTGGTTCTTGTACAAGTCTGATGGAAGCTACGAGTGGAACTCTGAGAGTTTTGCCAGTTCTACTTCAAGCAGACCAATTGTGAAATCTACGTGTGCGATGAAGCACGCACATGGAGAGTGTTTTGCGTGAGACCTATGGTCGAAGTGTTGGCGTGGCTGCTGGCGATAACGGTCCTTTGTGCTCTTTGCGACGCACAGTCGGACCAAGACTATGGTCGCACGTCGCTTGCTGGAAAATCCGAGGCCTACTTCTCGACGCCCGGGGATCATCCCCAGACTCAGGATTGGCGGAGCGGAGCGGACTACAAAGCT
>QIAK01000064.1:9330-9994 GCA_003225515.1 Acidobacteriota bacterium
AACGTTGGAGCCGAAGTGCGCCTCACCTGTGAAAACCCGGCTTCAAATCAACAAGTAAAATCTGGCGATAACGGGCAGTTTCTGTTCGCCAACGTCGCCCCGGGGTTGTTTCGGCTGACGGTTACCTCACCAGGCTTTGCCGTACGAGAATTCACTGCCGCTCTGCGCCCCGGTGAAACCTATCTGGTCCCTACGATAACGCTGGCGGTGGCTCTTGCGGTGACCGAGGTGCATGTGGAAGCGAGTCCGCTGACACAAGTGCAGTTGGCAGATCTGCAGATCAAAGAACAAGAGAAGCAACGTGTTTTCGGTTTCATTCCCAACTTTTACGTGAGTTATGACTCCGGTGCAGTCGCTCTCAAACCTAAGCAGAAATTTAGACTCGCCTGGAAAACAACATTGGATCCCTTCACGATTCTAGGAGTCGGTGCGCTAGCGGGAGTTGAGCAGGCGACGGACACTTTCGGTGGATACGGACAAGGAGCGCAGGGTTATTTCAAGCGCCTAGGGGCATCCTATGCTGACGCCGTGACGGGGACATTCATAGGAAGTGCCGCGCTGCCTTCTCTGCTGAAACAAGATCCTCGCTATTTCTACAAAGGAACCGGCAGCACGCGGTCGCGGCTGCTTTACGCGCTCGCCAGCCCTGTGATTTGTAAAGGCG
>QIAK01000064.1:10017-12081 GCA_003225515.1 Acidobacteriota bacterium
ATGTGGCCGGTGCCTTTGCCTCAGCCGGGATCTCGTATCTCTATTATCCGGCGAGTGATCGTCAGGGGGCGGGATTAGTGGTGCAGAATTCCTTGGTCAGGCTTGGTGAAATCGCGTTCGAGGGGGTCCTTCAGGAGTTTGTCGTTCGCCGATTGACACCGCACCTTCGCAAGCGCGCATCTGACCAGCCATAACGAAAAGCCATAACAGGCGCCAGAGGCGAGGCAGGTTTGCGGACAATTCCGATGCAATCGAAGCAAGCCATCGAAAGGCGCGCCACGGGCAGGGCACACTCAGTCTTCCTCCTGCTCCTGCTGATGCAGCCTTTCCCCCGCCAGTTGGCAATAGCGCAGGTCCAAAATGTCTCCTCCGCAGACGCTGAACACGCGGACCCGTGCCAAGATCCCTCGACACCTGCCGCCCTAAAGGAGGCGCTACGACTGGTGTGCTCAAGAGATCCCGTCCAATTCGCAAATCGTGACGTGCGGAAAGCACTCATCATTGGATTCGTCGGCGGTTTCGTTAGGCGGGATAACATAAAGCAGCCTGAAGTTTTGTTTGCGAGGTATCTCTTTGGCCGCTATGGCGCCACTGTTCATGTCGACATATTCGGAAATCACGACGGGAAGAGAGCACTAGCGGAAGTCATTGAGCGGCTGAATCTTAAAGGCAACGGAGTGTTTATAGCATCCGATAAAGAACCAGTGAAGATCATTCTTTATGGACACAGCTGGGGCGCCTCGCAGACCCTAGCCTTCGCGAGAGAGCTGCAGTGGCGCGGAATTCCTGTTGCACTTACGATCCAGATTGACAGCGTCAAGAAGTTCGGACGCGACGACCGTACTGTTCCTGAAAACGTGGCAAGGGCAGTGAATTTCTATCAGCGGAAAGGTCTCACACCAGGGCAATCACGCATCGTTCCAGCCGACCCGGCCCGAACCGAGGTCGTAGGAAACTTTCACATGACGTACCAAGACCGTGACATCAACTGCGACAACTATCACTGGCTTTCCCGAGTTTTTAATCGACCTCACCACGAAATCGAGAATGATCCACGGGTGTGGGACCAGGTTGCATCGCTTATCGATTCCGAAGTATTAGCGCACCCACGGCTCGCGCCATCCCGATTCCCAGATGACAATCAAGATAGCGCGCTAGCGCCTGCGACCTCCGCCGCCCATCCGCGCGCCGCCACCCATTGAACGACTAAAATTCTGCGTGCGTTGCTGACCCGTGGAGCGTGCCTGTTGTTGCTGTTGTAGATTTGCCTGAGGCTTGTTGGTGGACTTCCATCCGCTGCCCGTGTTCTGGGACCAATTGCCGGTCTGACTGTTGTAGCGGTAAACGCTACCGTCCTTACCTGCATAGACATTGTTTCCGCTTTTTGCTACCCCAGCTCCGGTGTTGGTGTTGTATGCAATGCCTCCACGGCCCGCCGTTCCTTGTCCGCTGTATATATTGCCCGCGTATCCAGCACCCCCCGCTACCGCGATTCCGGTTCGCGGATCATAGGCCGCAGCACCTCGGCCGGCGAACGTATTTCCGGTATAGACATTCGTATTGTAGCCGCGCCCTGCTACGCCGACTGTGCCACGGTGCGTGTTCTGAAAACCAATGCGACTTCCGGCACCGTAGTTGCCGGTGTAGGGATTCGCCCATGCGGCCCGAGTATTCGCATAAGCCGTGTTGCCCCAGCGGCCGTAGACGTTGGTGGCCGCATAGCCGCCGTAGCCGTAGCCCCATGCTGGACCCCAGCAGCAAGGCCCGTAATAGCCCCATGGCCCCCACCAAGGGTAATAATAAGGATATCCATAGCTGTACCCGACGCCGAGCGTGAGGCTCCAGCCGGTGCCCGAACTCCACGTAGTAGCGACTCCGACTCCGTAGGTGTAAGGCGCTCCGTACCAGTAATTTCCAATGTACGGCGGATAATACCAGCCAGTGCCATAGACGACGGTCGAGGTTGTGGAGGAGACGACCGTGCCGTAATAACCGGGAGTGTAGCCGACGTACACGACTTCCGGCGTGGAGTGGTACACCTTCACATAGGTAACGTAGTGCAGT